>CAMBOY010000291.1 GCA_945869245.1 Hydrogenophaga intermedia | reverse complement strand
TGCAAGACGCTGGTGCCCACGACGCGCAGGCCCGTGCGCAGGCGCTGATATTGGGCTTGGGCTTTGGCCTGCACGAGCTGCAGCGCCCGGTCAACAGCTTTTCGGGTGGTTGGCGCATGCGCTTGCAGCTGGCGCGTGCGCTGATGTGCCCAAGCGACCTGCTGCTGCTGGATGAGCCGACCAACCACCTGGACTTGGACGCGCTGGTCTGGCTCGAAGGCTGGCTGCAGCGCTATGAGGGCACCATGCTGGTCATCAGCCACGACCGCGAGTTTCTGGACGCGGTCACCCGCGTCACCCTGCACATCGAAGGCGCGCAGCTCAAGCGCTACGGCGCCAATTACAGCGGCTTTGAAGGCATGCGCGCCGAACAACTGGCGCAGCAGCAAGCGGCGTTTTCGCGCCAGCAAGACAAAATCGCCCACCTGCAAAAGTTCATCGACCGCTTCAAAGCCAAAGCCTCCAAAGCCAAGCAGGCCCAAAGCCGAGTCAAAGCGCTGGAGCGCATGGAAAAAATTGGCCCGGTGCTGGCCGAGGCCGATTTCCAATTCGAATTCGACGAGCCCAAACAACTGCCCAACCCGATGCTGGCCATCAAAGACGTGCGCTTTGGCTACACGCTCGACGGCGGCAGCGAGCGATGCATTGTGCAGGGGGTCAGCAAATCGGTGCAGGCCGGCCAGCGCATCGGCATTCTGGGTGCCAACGGCCAGGGCAAATCGACTGTGGTCAAAACCATTGCGCGCGCACTGGCGCCGCTCTCGGGCACCATCACCGAAGGCAAAGGCCTGTCGATTGGCTACTTTGCCCAGCAAGAACTCGATGTGCTGCGACCCGACGACAACCCGCTGCAGCACATGATTGGTCTGGTGCGCGAAGCCACCGCCGCCGGCACACTCAGCGGCCAGGCCACCCGCGAACAAGATTTGCGCAACTTCCTGGGCGGCTTTGCCTTCAGCGGCGACCAAGTGCTGCAAAGCGTGGGCAGCATGAGCGGCGGCGAAAAAGCCCGGCTGGTGCTGTGCATGTTGGTGTGGCAGCGGCCCAATTTGCTGCTGCTCGACGAACCCACCAACCACCTCGATCTGGCCACGCGCGAAGCGCTGTCCATGGCCATCAACGCGTTTGAAGGCACGGTGATGCTGGTGAGCCACGACCGCGCCCTGCTGCGCGCCGTGTGCGACGAGTTCTGGCTGGTGTCCCAAGGCGGCATTGCGCCCTTCGACGGCGACTTGGACGACTACCAGCGCTATTTGCTCGATGTGGCCAAGGCCGCGCGCGAACAGCAACGCGAAGCCCAAAAAAACCCCGGCCAATCCGCAGCAGCCAGCCCAAGCCCTGCCCCCGCACGGGGTGGTGCCGAGCAGCGCAAGGCCGACGCCCAGCGCCGCGCCCAGCAGGCCGAACGCACCCGCCCGGTCAAAAAAGCCATTGAGCAAGCCGACCAGCGCATGGCCGCACTCAGCACCGAAAAAGCCGCCGTCGAAGCGCGCCTGGCCCAGCCCATGCCGCCGGCCGAGATCGCCGAGGCCGGCAAACGGCTCAAGCAACTCACCGACGAGCTCGACGCGCTGGAAGAACGCTGGCTCGCCCTGAACGAAGAGCTCGACACCCTACAAACCCCGGGCGTTGGCGGCTAGCGGCGAGCGCCGGTGGCGAATTGGGTACGGTGTCACAAAACTGCGTTCAAAAAAGGTGGCACAAGGTGATTAAACTAGGGAGAAAGTAATCAAACCTCCCCAGCTGTCACCACACCATGAAACAATTTGACGTCAGTGCAATGGCCGAGGCTCTGGCCAAGGCACTGGGCCTGAGCAGCGACAGACGCCTATACGACCTGGCCGCTGAGGGCCCGCTGGCTGAGTTGCTGCCCGAATCGGTGGCGGTGCGCGACACACTCAACGAACCCTGGCTGATGCAGCTGTGTGCGCTGTCGACCAGCGCGCAACTCGACACCGACGCCATGATCGGCCAGCGCATACAGCTGCTGACCCGCTTGGCCGACGGCAGCCACCACACCCGCAGCGGCTTGGTGGCCAGCGCCGCCTTCGACGGCGCCGACGGCGGCTTGGCCCGTTATGTGCTCACGGTGCAGCCCTGGCTGGGCCTGCTGGCGCGCACCCGCCACAGCGCGGTGTGGCAAGAGCGCAGCGTGACCGAGGTGATCGACGCGGTGTTTGGCAGCTACGCCAACGTGGCCGCCTGGCACTGGAGCCCCTGCGCCCAAGCCCACCTGGCACAGAGCCACCAAGGCGGCGTGCGCAGCTATGTGGTGCAGCACCGCGAAACCGACCTGGAATTTGTGCAGCGCCTGCTGGCCCACGAGGGCCTGGTGCTGCGCCTAGAAGAACACGCCGACGCGCCCACTGGCCAACGCGCTGTCATCTTGGCCGACACGCCCTCGTCCGAATCCTGCCCGCTGGACGCCACCAGCGCCGCCGACGGCGGCATCCGCTTTCACCGCGCCAGCTCACAAGAGCGCCAAGACGCCATCCAAGCCCTGGGCGGCCTGCGCAGCTTGCCCGCCGCCGTGTCGTCCACCCTGGTGTGGGACTACAAAACCAAACGCACCGTGTCCGCCGAAGTGCCCACCGCCGCCGCCTTTGGTGGCGCCAACGCCCCGCGTGTGGCCCAGCTCGACACCCTGGCCACCTACCGCTTTGCCCACGAAGGCGACGCCGAGCGCGCCATGACCCTGGCCCAGCAAGCCATCGAATCGCGCCACAAAACCTGGCTGGGCCGATCCACCGTGCGCACTTTCGCCCCTGGCCGCCAGTTTGATCTGCTGGCCAGCACCTTGGATGTATCGGCCGCGCTCAAAGCCGCTTTGTCCGGTGAGCGCAGTTCCAACCCCGACGACACCCGGTTTGTGTTGACAGCTGTGGTGCACGCCGGCCTGAACAACCTGCCCAAAGACGCGCGTTCGCGCTTGGGCACGCTGGCCCACGGCGGACCGTCTGACCCAGACACCCGCAGCCACTGGCCCGCGTGGGTGGACGACGAGGTGCTGTCGCAGGCCCGGCGCACCGGCTACGGCAACGCCTTTGAAGCCATCCGCGCCTATGTGCCCTGGCGCCCGGCCCTGTTTGACGGGTCCGGCGCCCCGCTGCACCCCGGCCCGCGCCTGAACGGCAGCCTCACCGCCACCGTGGTGGGCCCGGACGGCCAAACCCGCGCCAGCGGCGACGACGAAATCCACACCGACGCGCTGGGCCGCATTCGCGTGGCGCTGAACTTTCAGCACGCCACCGTGGCCCCGCACGCCAACACCAGCACCGCCAGCACCTGGGTGCGGGTGGTGCAGCGCTTGGCCGGCCCGGGCATGGGCTGGCAGTTCATTCCCCGTGTGGGGCAAGAGGTGGTGGTGGACTTTGTGGACGGCGCCCTGGACCGCCCGCTGGTGGTGGGCGCGGTCTACAACGGCCAAGGCGAAGCCGGTGTGCCAGCCACACCGGGTGGCGCAGGCGCGTCGGCCGACACCTCGGCCCTGTCCGGCAGCAGCGACCACCGCGCCAGCGCCCAGTGCAACCGCATCAGCAGCGGCCACAGCCCGGCCTGGCACGGCGCCGCCCCCGGCGCGGCCAGCGAGGGCGCAGCGGCCCAAGCCAACCCCGCCGCGCTCAATGGCATCAAAACCCAGGGCTTTGGCAGCAGCGGCAGCGACTACAACCAGCTGGTGCTGGACGACAGCGCGGCCCAGCTGCGGGTGCAGCTGGCCACCACCCAACACGCCACCCAGCTCAACCTGGGCCACCTCATCCACCAAGCGGACAACCACCGCGGCAGCCTGCGCGGCGCGGGCTTTGAGCTGCGCACCGACGCCTATGGCGCGCTGCGCGC
>CAMBOY010000290.1 GCA_945869245.1 Hydrogenophaga intermedia | reverse complement strand
GCAGCCTTGGAGGAACGCCTTGCCGGCCACGGTGTTTGGTAAGGCCTACGCACCGCCGCGCACCGACCGCAGCCCCAATGGCCTGCGCGAGAACCTGCGTCGAGCGCAGGCGCTGCTCGCCGACGCCGGCTGGACTTACCGCGACGGTGCGCTGCGCAACGCCAAGGGCCAGGCGTTTGAGCTGGAGTATCTGGACAGCAACGAGGTGGGTGCCCGGGTGGTGGCGCCGTGGGAGCGCAATTTGAACAAACTGGGTATCCGGCTGAAGTTCCGTCCGGTGGACTTTGCGCTGTACCAACAGCGCTTGCGCGAGTTCGACTTCGACATCATCACGCTCGCTTTCCAGGGCACCCACAACCCCGGCGCTGAATACGCCGACCTGTTTGGCAGTGCCGCTGCCACCACACCCGACTCGGGCAACTTCACCGGCATCGCCAATCCAGCGGTGGACGCGCTGGTCACCGCCATGGTGCAAGCCGACAACAAGACGGACTTTCTGGCCGCCTGCCGATCGCTCGATCGCGCCATCAGCCACAGCCATGTGCTGATCCCTCAGTGGTTTGGTCCCAGCCACCGCCTAGCCTACAACGCCTGGCGGCTGGAGCGACCAAAGCAGATGCCGCCTTATGCGGCCGGCGAAGACTGGGCCATTGCCACCTGGTGGGCCAGCGAAAGGAACCGGTGATGTGGGTCTACGTGCTCAAGCGCCTGCTGCTGATGGTGCCCACGCTGTTGGGGGTGCTGTTGCTGACCTTTGTGGTGATCCAGTTTGTGCCGGGTGGCCCGGTGGAGCAGTACCTGGCCGAGGCCAAGGCGGGCTTGGGTCCGGGTGCCGAAGGGGGGTTGTCGTACCGGGGCGGGCAGGGTGTAGACCCGCAGCGGCTCGAAGCGATTCAAGCGCTGTACGGTTTTGACAAGCCTGCCACCGAACGCTTTTGGCAGATGCTGGGCCAATTTGTCCGCTTCGATCTGGGCACCAGCTTCTTCCAGAACAAAGCGGTGTCCGAGCTGATCGCCGAGAAACTGCCGGTGTCGATGTCGCTGGGCTTGTGGACCTTTTTTATCAGCTACGCGGTGGCGGTGCCGCTGGGCATTGCCAAGGCGGTGCGGGCGGGCAGCCGCTTTGATCTGGTCACCACCCTGCTGGTGCTGGTGGGCTACGCCATTCCAGGTTTTGTGTTGGGCTTGGCCCTGCTGGTGATTTTTGGCGGTCAGCTGCAGTGGTTTCCGCTGCGGGGGCTGACATCACCCGACTGGGACACGCTGAGCTGGGGTGCCAAGGTGGTGGACTACCTGTGGCACATCACCTTGCCCGTGACCGCCATGGTACTGGGCAGTTTTGCGGTCACCACCATGCTGACAAAAAACGCCTTCCTGGAGGAAATCCGCAAACAGTACGTCATGACCGCCCGCGCCAAAGGCCTGGGCGAACGGCAGGTGCTCACCCGCCATGTGTTTCGCAACGCGCTCATTCCCATCGTCACCGGTTTCCCGGCGGCATTCATCGGGGCGTTTTTTACTGGCGCCTTGCTGATCGAAACTCTGTTTTCGCTCGATGGGCTGGGCCTGCTGGCGTACGAGAGCGTGATCCGGCGCGACTATCCGGTGGTGCTGGGCACGCTGTACCTGTTCACATTGATCGGGCTGATCACCAAGCTGGTGTCGGACCTCTGTTATGTCTGGGTGGACCCCCGTGTCAGGTTTGATTGACCCCCCCGCAGCGGCCGATGGCCGCCTTCCCCTCGAAGGGGCGCCGCTGGTGGATGGGCAAAGCCCAATCCACGATGGCTTTGCTGCCGGCGCCGTTCCTGCTGGTCCCTGGAGGCGGGCTTGGCACCGATTCAAACGCAACCGCTTGGGCTTTGGCAGCTTGGTGCTGTTTGTCGCTTTGGTGGTGCTCAGTTTGGCGGCCGAGTTGGTGTCCAACGACCGGCCGCTGGTGCTGCGCTACGAAGGCCAGACCTATTGGCCGATGTGGAACGAGTACCCCGAAACCACCTTCGGTGGCGACTTCAATGCGCCCACCGATTACCTCGATCCCTTCATCACCGAGCGTCTGAGCGCCGATGGCAACTGGGCGCTGTTTGCGCCCAATCGCTACGGCCACAACACCATCAACTACTTCGCGCAAGAGCCCAACCCGGCGCCACCCTCGGCCGCCAATTGGCTGGGCACCGACGACCGCGGGCGCGACCTGTTGGCGCAGCTGCTGTATGGCTTTCGGGTCAGCATCTTGTTTGCCTTGGCACTGACCGCCATTGGCGTGGTGCTGGGTGTGATGGCCGGCGCCATTCAGGGCTTTTTTGGTGGGCGGGTCGATCTGCTGTTTCAGCGCTTCATCGAGATCTGGGGCTCCATGCCCGAGCTGTATCTGCTGATCATTTTTTCGGCGGTGTTTGCGCCCAGCGTCGCACTGCTGCTGATCTTGCTCAGCTTGTTTGGCTGGATGGGGCTGTCGGACTATGTGCGGGCCGAGTTTCTGCGCAACCGCCAGCTCGACTATGTGCGCGCCGCACGCGCCATGGGCTTGAGCAATTGGCAGATCATCTGGCGCCATGTGCTGCCCAATTCGCTCACGCCGGTGGTCACCTTTTTGCCATTTCGCATGAGCGCGGCCATCTTGGCCTTGACCTCGCTCGACTTTCTCGGCCTGGGCGTACCACCGGGCACCCCGTCGCTCGGCGAACTGTTGAGCCAAGGCAAAAACAACATCGACGCGTGGTGGATTTCACTGTCCACCTTTGCCGTGCTGGTGGTGACCCTGCTGCTGCTCACCCTGATGGGCGACGCCTTGCGCGACGCGCTAGACCCGCGAAAGGCCGATGCATGAGCGCCGCGCCGGGCCGTTCCCAAGCCAGCTCGCACCGCAGCCCGCAGGGCGAAGGTAATCGCTCAGTGAGCGCCGCGCCGGGCCGTTCCCAAGCCAGCTCGCACCGCAGCCCGCAGGGCAGCCCAGTGAGCGCCCCCTTGCTCGACGTGCGGGGCCTGCGGGTGGCCTTTGGCGATCGCACGGTGGTGCACGGCCTGGACTGGCACATCGCCGCTGGCGAAAAAGTGGCGCTGGTGGGCGAGTCCGGCTCGGGCAAAACCGTCTCCGCCCTGTCCTTGCTGCGCCTCATCCCCGAAGCGCAGGTCAGCGGCCAAGCGCTGCTCGATGGCGTCGATGTGCTGTCGCTGAGCGAACGAGGCTTGCGCGGTGTGCGCGGCGACGCGGTCTCCGTCATCTTTCAAGAGCCCATGAGCGCGCTCAACCCGCTCATGGCGGTGGGCGACCAGATCGCCGAGGTGCTGATGCTCAAGCGCGGCCTGAGCGCCGCTGCGGCACACGCCGAGGCGGTGCACTGGCTGCACGAGACCGGTATTCCCGAGCCCGAGCGCCGAGCCCGATCCTTTGCCCATCAGCTCAGCGGTGGGCAGCGCCAGCGCGCCATGATCGCCATGGCGCTGGCCTCACGTCCGAAACTGCTGATCGCCGACGAACCGACCACCGCGCTCGACGTCAGCTTGCGTGGCCAGATTTTGGCGCTGTTGGCCGATTTGCAGGCTCGCCACGGTATGGCGGTGCTGATGATCACCCACGACCTGCCCATGGTGCGCCGCTTTGCCGACCGGCTGATCGTGATGCAGCACGGCCATGCGGTGGAGCAGGGGACGGTCGCCCAGGTGTTTGGCGCCCCCACACACCCCTATACCCGCTTGCTGATCGACAGCCAGCCGCCCGCCCTGCCTGCGGTGGCGGCAGACGCCGCTCCTGCGGTGGTGGCGCAAGCACAGTCGCTGCAGGTGCAGTACCCGGTGCCACGCCCAGGCATTCGCGGCTGGTTTGGTCACGACCACTTCACCGC
>CAMBOY010000289.1 GCA_945869245.1 Hydrogenophaga intermedia | reverse complement strand
CGAGGCGTAATAGCTCAGCAACGGCAAGCGCACGCCCTCGGCGTGCAGCGCCTCAATCAAACCGTTCAAGTCGACGCCCCAGTTGCTGCTGACAATCGCCTGCGCCCCCGAGGCGGCGATGCGGCGCGCATAGGGGCGAAAGTCGACACCGGCAAACGCCTGGTGCAGCTCGTCGCCCACCACCGTGGCTTGGGGCGCCTGTTCGGCCAGCGCCCGCTTGAAATGGGCCGACGCCTGCTGGCCATGCACATAGTTCTGGTTCACCAGATACAGGCGCCTCCACGGGCTTTGGCGTGCCACAAAGCGCGCCAAAGCCCGCATCTTCATGGTGGTGTCGGCGTCGACCCGGAAATGCCAAAAGCTGCAGCGCTCGTTGGTGAGCGCTGGGTCCATGGCGGCGTAATTGATCAGCAGCACGGGGTCGTTGGGGTAGCGGCGGTTGTGCCGGCCCATGGCCTCAATCAAGGCGGTGGCCACGCCCGAGCCATTGCCCTGCAGCACATAACGAAAGCCCTGGTCGATGGCCGCTTTGAGCATGTTCACGCTGGCCTGCGGCGAGCCGGCGTTGTCAAAGGCCGCAAAATGCAGCTGCACCCCCAGCGGGTTGAGCGCGGGGTCGGCCTGCAGACGCTGCACCAAAAACGCCCAGCTGCGCATGGCGTTGCGCCCCACGTCGGCCATGGGGCCGGACAGCGGGTCGATCAAGGCGAGCTTGACCGACGACGGCCGCGGCGCCTGCGCAGCCAGCCAGGGACTGGCCAGCGCCGCCCCTGCGCCCAGAGCCCAGCGCCGCCGATTCAGGGTGCCCGCTGCGGGGCCAACAAGGTGTGCCATGCGTATCACGGGCGCCATCATGCCTCAAGCCATGCCCCCCTGGGCTGCGGGGTTGCCGCCATCGGCCCACAATCGCAACCTTGACCGTTCGCCCAAGAACAACACGAGGAGCACACCCCATGTCTTTCCCAATCCAAAAAAGCGACGCCGAATGGCGCGAGGAACTGGCCGCCAAAGGCGCCGAGCCGCTGGCCTTTGAGGTCACGCGCCGCGCCCACACCGAACGCCCCTTCACCGGCAAATACGAATCGGTCTGGGCCAATGGCCGCTACCACTGCGTGTGTTGCGGCAACCACTTGTTTGACTCGCACACCAAATTCGACGCCGGCTGTGGCTGGCCCAGCTTCTGGAAAGCGGTGCCCGGCGCCATCACCGACATCGTGGACCGCAGCCACGGCATGGTGCGCACCGAAACCGTGTGCAGCCAGTGCGGCGCCCACCTGGGCCATGTGTTCAACGACGGCCCCGGCCCGACCGGCCTGCGCTACTGCATGAATTCCGCCTCGATCGACCTCAAAGACTGACGCCCGCCATGCCGACCCCGCTGTCCATGCTCGACCTGGTGGCTGTGCGCCAAGGCCACAGCCCGGCCGAGGCAATAGCCCTGGCGGTGCGCACCGCGCAACATGCCGAGTCGCTCGGGTTCACCCGCTACTGGCTGGCCGAGCACCACAACATGCCGGGGCTGGCCTGTTCGGCCACCGCCGTGCTGGTGGGGCACATTGCCGCAGCCACCCAGCGCATCCGGGTGGGCTCGGGCGGTGTCATGTTGCCCAACCACGCGCCGCTGACCGTGGCCGAGGCCTTTGGCACGCTCGCCGAGCTGTACCCGGGACGCATCGACCTGGGTCTGGGCCGCGCCCCCGGCACCGACCCCCACACCATGCGCGCCCTGCGCCGCGACCGGGTCGAGACCGAGGACGACTTTCCGCGCGACGTGGCCGAGCTGCAGCGCCTGCTGGGCCCGGCCCAAGCGGGCCAGCGGGTGGTGGCCTATCCCGGTGCGGGCACGAATGTGCCGATTTGGCTGCTGGGATCGAGTTTGTTTTCAGCGCAGCTCGCAGCCCACATGGGCTTGCCGTTTGCGTTTGCATCGCACTTTGCGCCGCGCTATTTGCACCAGGCGCTGGACATCTACCGCAGCACCTTTCGGCCCAGCGCCAGCCTGACCAAGCCGCACGCCACCGTGGCGGTGCCGGTGGTGGTCGCCCCCACCGACGCCGAGGCCGAGTTTCTGGCCAGCAGCGTGCAGCAACGCATTTTTGGCATCGTCACCGGCCGGCGCGGCCAGCTTGTGCCCCCGGTGGACGGCTTTATGGACAGCCTGCACCCACAAGAGCGCGCGGCGGTGAACGACTTTTTGGGCTGCGCGGTGGTCGGCAGCCCCGACACCGTACGCGCCGGCCTGCAGGCCTTGCACGACAGCACCCAGGCCGATGAGTTCATCGTCGTGAGCGACATTTTTGATCCAGACCTGCGGCTGCAGAGCCTGAGCCTGCTGGCGCAGGCTTGGGCCAGGCAACCCCAGCTGTGCTTTCCGGCTTGATCGTCAGATCACTTGAAACACCACTTGGCGCGCTTGGGTGTCGGCGAGCGACGACATCAAGCCCGTTTGCATGTCCAACGCCCAATGGACATCGGAGCCTGCGCTGCTAGCGGTCCAGTACCCTCCGCTCGTCCAATTCGAAGGCGTCCCGTTTCCGCCAGCGCTGGTGCTTGTGCCATTAAAGGCATCCCAAATAGCTGCCAGATCGTTGTATGTGCTGTTGGATGTCGGGTTGGTATCAAAGCCCGCGCTTGCGTTGCTCCAGGCTGTGCCATTCAATGAGGTTCCGTTGACAGGGGAAGCAACGCCCATGGTCGGCAAGGCCAGTTGCACACCGTTGAGGGAAAAAATCCGGTTGCTGTCGGTGAACACAGACCCGACTGTGGTGCCAAAGGCCAAGGCCTCCAATTCGTTCAGAGTAGCGGTGTCGCCGAGCAAGCCGTCGCCGTTGCGGTCCCAAGCGTAGTAGACCTTGCCCTCCACCATCACCGGATTGATCAACTGTCCGTTGCCCGCCCCCAAACTGATCGAATTGCGCACCGACACCACATCAGACGACGCCGCGCTCAAGTTGCCAGCTGCATCGGCTGTATAGAGCCGGTAATCCCCGTCGATCAATCCAGCCAAGGACAGATGGGTGCTGCCGGGCAATGTGGTGATCACGACGTTGTCAATGCCCCAGGATTCGTCGGTAACAGATTGATCAAGCGTTGACCCAAAGCCCAGTTTGATCGAACCACTGGCGTTGAGGGTGGCACGCAGGCTGTAGTGGTGTTTGGCTTCGGTAAATCTCGCCTCAGGCTGTCCACCATTACCGCTTGTGGATAAGTTGCCCAGGTCACGTCCACCGTCTTTGATGGCAGCGTCGCTGTGATAGTAATGCTGCGCACTCGCCACCACGTCGTTGAGATACACACGGAACAACTCTCCATCCCACGAGTCGATTTCCAGCATGTCAAAGTCGATCTGGACAGTTTGGTTGGCAAAGGCGGCGCCAAAGTTGTAGGTTTTGAACACCACTTGGTTGCCGGTGCCGTCGCTGAATCGGCCCAGGAAGCCGTCCATCTCGCCCCCTAGGTTACCCGCAGTGCTCAAACTCCCAGCGGCGGCCGTGCTCGTCCAGCCAGTGGGCGCGCTGGAGAAGGTTTCGTTGGACAGCACCGTCATGGCGCCACTGGTCATGGCTACCGAGTTCCACTGGTTATCGGCCAAGGCGGCGGCCTCTGCCACACTTGACACCGTGTTGGCCACATTGACCAGATATGCGGTAAACCCTGTGGCACCCACCTCGCTGCTGGCCACCCTAATCGACTGTGTGGGAGAGTACACCTGTCGATTGAGCACCGCTGAGCCCTCCCATTCGGTGAGATAAGGCAGTGTGCTGCCGGACGGAAGATCGTTCCAAGTGTTTGCAGACCAAGTGTGACCGTAATCTTCGGCTCCCCCAGCGTCGTTTGGTTCACCGGCATGCCA
>CAMBOY010000288.1 GCA_945869245.1 Hydrogenophaga intermedia | reverse complement strand
GTGTGGTGGGGTTCGGTCATGGGGCCTCCTGGGGTGTGACACAGCCATTGTGCCGACCACATCCGGGTGCGGCGGCGCCGCCGAGCGCTCAAACCGTGACGGTTTGTAAAAAATCGCGCACCGCTGTGGTCAGGGCGTCGGGTTGGTCGCGGTGTGGGCTGTGGCCGCAGGCCTCCAGCGCCAGCGCGCGGGTCTGCGGCGCCACTTGCTGCAGGCGCTTGAGCTGGGCCAGCGTGCCGTAGGCGTCTTGCACCCCCTGCAGCGCCAGCACCGGGCAGGTGATGCGGCGGCACTCGTGGGTGATGTCGTAACGGGCAAAGGCCGGGTCCAGCCAAATGTCGTTCCACTGCCAGAAGGCGCAGTCGACATCGGCGTGGAAACGCGCCAGCTTTTGCCGCAGGCCCTGCGGACCGGTGTCCAGATAAGCCTGGCGCGCTTGCTCGATGGCGGCCAGCGTCATGGGCTCGACAAACAGATGCGGCGCCATCACCACCACCGCGTCGCTTGGGTGACTGGCCGCGTGCAGCAAGGCGATGGTGGCGCCATCGGAATGGCCCACCAACACCGCCTGCTGCAAGCCCAGCGCGGCGCGCAGGCGTGGCAACACCACCTCGGCCTCGTGGTGCATATAGCGCGGGGTGTGCCGTCCGTGGGGCCACAGGGCGCTCGCGGGTGGGGTGCTCTGGTGCGGGCCGCGCACACCGGGAATCGGGTCCGACTGGCCATAACCCCGGCGCGACACCAACACCCCGGCCCGCCCTGTGGCGGCGCACAGCTCGGCCGGCCAGTCGCGGCCGCGCTGGGGCCATAGAGCCACACTGCCCAGGCCTTCGTGCAAAAACAGCAGCGGCGCGCGATCGGCCGCGCCAGCGATGTGCGCCACCTCGAGGCGCACCCCGTCGAGGGTGATGTGTGTGCTGTCCATCTCGCCATGCTAGGGCCACAGGGCTGTGGGGTCTGTCGCACAACGGTCGCCAGTGGTGCGCGCCGCCGTGGCGCAGCGGCTATGCTTAGCGGCATGAATCCGATGTTCGATGCGTTCTGGCGAGCCGTGGCCTATTGCCTGCACCCCCGTGTGGTGGCCCTGTCCTTGCTGCCCTTGGTGCTGATGGCGGTCGTGGCGCTGGGGCTGGGCTATTTTTTCTGGGACGCAGCGGTCGCCGGTATGGATGCGTGGCTGTCGAGCTTGGCCCTGGTGGAGCGCCTGAGCGACTGGCTTGGTGCGATCGGTTTGCCCGGCCTGCGCAGCGTGCTGGCACCGGTGGTGGTCTTGGGGCTGGTGACGCCCGTCTTGGTGGTGGCGTGTTTGTTGGCAGTGGCCTGGCTCATGACGCCCTCGCTGGTCCAGCTGGTGGGTGAGCGCCGCTTTGCCAGCTTGCAGCGGCGCGAGTCGGCCAGTTGGTGGGCCAGTGTCGCCTGGACCTTGGGCGCCACCGTGCTGGCGTTGTTGGCGCTGCTGTTGTCCATGCCCCTGTGGCTGATTCCGCCGCTGGTGTTGGTGTTGCCGCCGCTGATTTGGGGCTGGCTCACCTACCGGGTGTTCACCTTGGACGCTCTGGCGGCACACGCGAGCGCCGCTGAACGCCAACAGATTCTGCGCGAGCACCGCTTGCCCTTGCTGGCCATGGGTGTGCTGTGCGGCTACCTGGGCGCTGCTCCCACCCTAATCTGGGCCTCGGGCGCCATGTGGGTGGTGCTGGCGCCCTTGCTGATTACTCTCGCGGTGTGGCTCTACACCTTGGTGTTGGCGTTTTCGTCGCTCTGGTTTGTGCACTACGCGCTGGCTGCGCTGGAGCGCTTGCGCGCTGTGCCGCTGGACGTGCCTCCGCCTGTATCAGTCAGCGCCGCCGCCGCACCCAGCCCACTTTTGGACCTGCCTGCACCATGACCCAGTCCACCAGCCCACCCGCTTTTGGCCTCATCATCATTGGCGACGAAATTCTCTCCGGCAAACGCCAAGACAAACACCTGCCCAAGGTGATCGAGCTGTTGGCCGCGCGCGGACTCAGTCTGTCGTGGTGCACCGTGCTGGGCGACGACCGCCAGCGCTTGACCGACACCCTGCGCCACACATTTGCCAGCTCTGACGTGGTGTTTTGTTGCGGTGGCATCGGCGCCACGCCCGACGACCACACCCGCCAGTCCGCCGCCGCGGCGCTGGATGAGCCCCTGGCGCTGCACCCCGAGGCCCGCGAGCTGATCATGGCGCGGGTGCGCCAGCTGGCGGTCGAAAAAGGCGTCACCGACGACCCGGATCACCCCGACACGGTGCACCGCCTCAACATGGGCGTGTTCCCGGCCAGCGCGCAGATCGTGCCCAACCCGTACAACAAAATCCCGGGCTTTTATTGCCAGGGGCCAGGCGGGGCGCGGGTGTTCTTTGTGCCGGGCTTTCCCGTCATGGCCCACCCCATGATCGAATGGGCGCTCGACACCCACTGCGCCGCCTGGCACCGCAAGGTCGACTGGCTGGAGCGTTCGGTGGTGGTCTACGGCGCCATGGAGGCCAGCCTCACGCCGTTGATGGAGCGGCTCGAGGCCGAGCACCCGGTCAAAGTGTTCAGCCTGCCCAGCGTCGACCACCCAGTGCATGGGCGCCACATTGAACTGGGAGTCAAAGGCGAGCGCGATCCGGTAGAGGGCGCTTACCGCGCATTGCTGAGCGGCCTACAACCCTTTTCGGTCCAGCTTGGCCCTGAAATAGTGCGGTAAATGCACATTTACGGTGCGTTTTATCGGATTGCACCAATAATGTGCATTTTACGGCGACCGCACCACCGGTCTGGCGGGGCCCTGTGGCCGCAAAGCCTTATCGGACAAGGCCGCTATGATCCCACACCAGTGTGCGCCGGCGCCACGCACTGTGGCATGGATTCTGCATAGACTGATGCAAGCTTTTTTCTTCCAACCCACCCGCTACAGGAGTTACTGATGGCCAAGACCGTCGCAGACGTGATGCAACTGGTGAAAGACAACGACGTCAAGTTCGTTGACTTCCGTTTCACCGATACCCGCGGCAAGCAGCACCACACCACGGTGCCGGTGTCGCACTTCGACGAAGACAAGTTCGTCTCCGGTCACGCCTTCGACGGCTCGTCGATCGCCGGCTGGAAAGGCATCGAAGCGTCGGACATGCAGCTGATCCCCGACCCGAGCACGGCCAACATCGACCCTTTCTTCGAAGAAACCACCCTGATTCTGACCTGCGACGTGATCGAGCCGACCGACGGCAAGTCCTACGACCGCGACCCCCGCTCCATCGCCAAGCGCGCTGAAGCCTATCTGAAGTCTTCCGGCCTGGGCGACACCGCTTTCTTCGGACCAGAACCCGAATTCTTCATTTTTGACGGCGTGCGCTGGAGCTGCGAGCCCGGCCGCAGCTTCTACGAAATCGAAGAGTACGAAGCCCCCTGGAACACTGGCGCCAAGCTCGAAGGCGGCAACCGCGGCCACCGTCCCACCGTCAAGGGCGGCTACTTCCCCGTGCCCCCGGTCGACAGCACACAAGACATGCGCGCCGAAATGGCGCTGGTGCTGGAAAGCCTGGGTATTCCGGTGGAAGTGTTCCACCACGAAGTGGCTGGCGCTGGCCAGAACGAAATTGGTACCCGTTTCTCCACCCTGGTGGAACGCGCCGACTGGACCGTGCTGCAAAAGTACGTGATCCAGAACGTGGCCAACACCTACGGCAAAACCGCTACCTTCATGCCCAAGCCCTACCACGGCGACAACGGCAGCGGCATGCACGTGCACCAGTCGGTCTGGAAAGACGGCAAGAACCTGTTTGCTGGCGACGGCTACGCCGGCTTGAGCGAATTCGCCCTGTACTACATCGGCGGCATCATCAAACACGCCCGTGCCCTCAACGCCATCAC
>CAMBOY010000287.1 GCA_945869245.1 Hydrogenophaga intermedia | reverse complement strand
ATACGGCAGCGGGGGCGAAAACCCCGCCTTCGCAGGGGCGGCGCTCGCGAGGCAAGGCCAGGAAACCGCGCCAACACAGGGGGAACGGGCAAAAAAATCCCAACCGGATAAGGGTTGGGATTTCACAGTATGGTGGAGCTGGGGGGATTTGAACCCCCGTCCGCAAGCCTTCTTCGCGCAGTTCTACATGTGTAGCCGTCTGATTTGGGTCTCGCATCCTTCACCGCGCAGCGGCACGCTGAGAAGGACGCCAGCAACCTTGGATCTCACCGCGCGCCAAGTTACCCGACGCGCGGCCAGCCTATTGAATGATCTTTGCAGCCTGGACCCAAACCGCTTGCGCGGCTTGAACCCTTGCCCAGCCCATAGGCATGCTGTTGCAAAGCTCACCGGCAATTAAGCGGCGAGTGCGAAACGTTCGTCGTTTGCAGTTAGTTTTTTTCTGCGGTTTTACGAGGTGACAGAACCTCGACATGCCCTGCTGCGTGTCCGAACCCACGTCGAAACCAGTGCAGCCCCTGAACCGTAGAGTTTACGGCAATTCCAGCCATGGCAGGAGGTCGAGTGGCGCATCGGCGATGGCGTGGGCGCCCCAGGCCTCAATGGGCTGTGCGGTGCCCAAATAGCCATAACGCACGGCCACGGTGCGCGCACCAACGGCCAAGCCGGCTTGCACGTCGCGCAGGTCGTCGCCCACCATGACACAGTCGGCTGGGGCCACGCCCAAACGCTGCGCCGCCAGTTGCACCGGCGCGGGGTGTGGCTTGGTGTGGGGTGTGCTGTCGCCACACACCACCGCGCCGGCGGTCTGTAACCAAGCGTGGTGCGCCACGAGGGGTGAGGTCAGGCGCTCCACCTTGTTGGTGACCACCGCCCAAGGCAGGCTGGCGCGCTGCAGCGCGTCCAGCAGCGGCAGGACACCATCGAACACGCGGCCATGGTCGAGCAAATGGTCGGCGTAGTCGGCAATGAAGTCGGCGCGCAGAGCGGCAAAGCGGGCATGGTCGGGCGTCAAGCCGAAGGCCACCTGCAGCATGCCGCGCGCGCCCGAGCTGGCGTGCGGGCGGTACAGCGCCAGCGGCAGCGGCGCCAGGCCGTCGCGCTCGCGCAAGCGGTTGGCCGAGGCGGCCAAATCGGGTGCGCTGTCGTAGAGCGTACCGTCCAGATCGAACAGCACCGCACGCACGCCGCGCCACGGCTCTGGGGGCGTCGATGCGCTCATGCCGGCTTGCGGGTGGCGTGCAGGTAGTTGACGCTGGTGTCGCCGCTGAGCCAGTAGCGCCGCGTCAGCGGGTTGTATTCCATGCCCTTGGACTCTTGCAGCTGCAGGCCGGCAGCACGCTCAAAGGCCGCCAGTTCGCTGGGACGGATGAATTTGGCGTATTCGTGGGTGCCGCGCGGCAGCAGATTGAGCACGTATTCAGCGCCCACAATCGCGAACAAAAACGACTTGGGATTGCGGTTGAGCGTGGAGAAAAACACCCAGCCGCCGGGCTTGACCAAGGTGGCGCAGGCCTGCACCACCGAGGCGGGTTCGGGCACGTGTTCCAGCATTTCCATGCAGGTCACTACGTCGAACTGCCCGGGCTGCTCAGCGGCCATGGCCTCGGCGCTGATTTCGCGGTACTGCACATTGGGGGTGCTGGCTTCGAGCGCATGCAGCTGGGCCACGGTCAGGGCTTTGGTGGACAAATCAATACCGGTCACCTGGGCACCCAGACGCGCCATGGCGTCAGACAAAATGCCGCCTCCACAACCCACGTCCAGCACCCGCTTGTCGGTCAGCGGCACACGCTGGTGGATCCACTCCAGGCGCAGCGGGTTGATTTGGTGCAGCGGGCGAAATTCGCTCTCGGGGTCCCACCAGCGGTGAGCGAGTTCGGAGAATTTGGCCAGTTCGGCCGGATCGGCGTTGGTGTGTGCGGTCGCGTTCATGGCCCGATTATCCGGGGCATGGGCAGCGCGCCGCTGAGCGGCCAAAAAAAAGCCGCTGAGCCCGGGGGGCCAGCGGCTTGTTTCGGCGCAGACCGGGCGCGCAGCCCGGCATGGCCTTAGGCGGTTTCGCCCAACACGCTCACGCTCAGGTCGATGGTGACGTCGGTGTGCAGGTTGACTTGCACCGTGTAGTCGCCCACCAGTTTGAGCGGGCCGTTGGGCATGCGCACCTGGGCCTTGGCCACCGAGTAGCCTTGCTTGGTGAGCTCGGCCGACACGTCGTGGTTGGTCACAGAACCAAACAGACGGCCGTCCACGCCCGCTTTTTGGCTGAGCTTCAAGGTCACGCCGGAGAGCTTCTCGCCCAGGGCCTGGGCTTCAGCCAGCTTGGCAGCGGCCACTTTTTCCAGCTCAGCGCGGCGAGCTTCGAACTCGGCGATGGCGGTTTGGGTGGCGCGGCGGGCACGACCCGAAGGGATCAGGAAGTTGCGGGCGTAGCCGTCCTTGACCTTGACGATATCGCCAAGGGCGCCGAGGTTGACAACTTTGTCGAGCAGAATGATTTGCATAATGGTTCTCCCCCGATCAGACGCGGTGCTGGTCGGTGTAAGGCATCAGGGCCAAGAAACGGGCGCGCTTGATGGCGGTGGTCACTTGGCGCTGGTAGATCGCGCGGGTGCCGGTCAGGCGGGCGGGAATGATCTTGCCGTTTTCCGAGATGAAGTCGCGCAGAACGTCGACGTCTTTGTAATCCACCTCTTCCACGCCGGCCACGGTGAAGCGGCAGAAACGCTTGCGCTTGAACAGCAGCGATTGGGTGTTGCGCTTGGGGCGCTTGTCTTTATTGAAACGCTTGGGTGCAGCCATGATGGGCCTTCCTTATGTCTTGCTGAAACTCTGGATGTGGAACACAACGCCTTTGGAAGCTCGCGCATGGGCCAAAAAGCCGTGAAACTCCATCGCCTGCATCAGCGGCTCGCGAGACAGCGTGTTGGCCATGTCGCCAAACACCACCGCCCGCAGTTGGAGATTCACTTGTCGCGGTGTGCCGGCCTCGATCGGTTGGGACGTGTGCTCAAGCAAAAAATTGAGCACCGGGATTCCCGCCGGGGTGTACCGCAGGCTTTGCACCTGCACCACCGCCGCCACCAAGACCAGACTGTTCACTGCAACACTGCGCGGACAGCCGCCAATTACGCGGTGGCCTCCTGTTGCTGGGCTTTGCGGGCTTCTTCGCGCTCAACCGACTTCATCATGGAAGAAGGACCGGTTTCGGCTTTCTTCTTCTGGACAGTCAGGTGACGCAGCACAGCGTCGTTGAACTTGAAGGCGTGCTCGAGTTCAGCCATCACAGCCTGGTCGGCTTCGATGTTGATGCACAGGTAGTGGGCCTTGTTGAGCTTGTTGAGCTGGTAGGCCAGTTGGCGACGGCCCCAGTCTTCGACTCGGTGGATCTTGCCGCCGCCGGCGGTGATCATGCCCTTGTAACGCTCGAGCATGGCGTTGACCTGCTCGCTCTGATCCGGGTGGATCAGCATGACGATTTCATAATGACGCATGGATTCTCCTTGAGGATGAAAGATCAGCCGCCTCCGGCGTCAACACGGGGTGCGGCAAGGAAAGCCCATCATTCTATCAAGTTTTAATCCACCATCGGCCTGCGGCACCACAACGCCCAGCCGAGCGCGCACCGGCTTGGGGTACGCCACCGATTGGGTCAACACATTCCAGGGACTCTGCTCGGTCTTGAGTTGCTCGATCAGCCGCTCCAGCGGCAGCCCGTCGGTGCTCGGTACATCGGGCTCCAGGCCCAGGGTTGCCTGCATGCGCCCTTCGGCGGCACGCAACTGGGCGGCCGCCTGTAGCCAGCGCAGCTCACTCAAAATGGCCGCGGTGTCGTTGGACACCCGGTCAAGCAGGCCCATGGCCTGCATCTGCACCCTCGCCCGGATGCGCTCGGCGATTTGGCGGTCGGTTTG
>CAMBOY010000286.1 GCA_945869245.1 Hydrogenophaga intermedia | reverse complement strand
ACGCGCTCTTCAAGGCTGATGTAGCTGAACATCGCCCCCTGGAAGTCTTGGTTGCCTCTCATCGTTCTCGTCTTGGTCGTTCTTGGGTGGCTTCAGATCGTAGCGGCCCAAACGGGCGTTGGCGGGGGATTTTTCAACGGCCTGCTAGATGAGGACGGCATAGACGTGGTGCTGCTGGGCGACCACACCCACCTGCAGGCGGGACAAGAAGTGCTGCGCACAGGCTGCGTGATGGACATTGGCGTGGGTGATGCGCTGCTGGGCCGCGTGATCGACCCACTGGGCCGACCGCTGGATGGGGGGCCCATGCCTCTCACCACCACCCGCCTACCCATTGAGCGCCCGGCTGCCGCCATCATGGACCGCGCCCCCGTCACAGCGCCCCTGCAAACCGGCATCAAAGTGATTGATGCGCTAATCCCCATCGGGCGCGGCCAGCGCGAACTGATTCTGGGCGACCGGCAGACCGGCAAAACAGCCATCGCCATCGATACCATCTATAACCAGCGTGACACAGGGGTGGTGTGTGTGTACTGCGCCATTGGTCAACGGGCGTCGGCTGTTGCCAAGGCGGTGGCTCGCTTGCGCAGCAAAGACGCGCTGGCGTACACCGTGGTCATGGTGGCCGAAGGCAACGACGCACCAGGCCTTGCCTACATTGCACCCTACGCCGCAACCAGCATTGCCGAACACTTCATGGAGTCGGGGCGCGATGTGCTGATCGTCTACGACGACCTCACGCACCACGCACGGGCCTACCGCGAACTGTCTCTGCTGCTGCGCCGCCCACCTGGGCGCGAAGCTTTTCCTGGCGATGTTTTCTACATCCACTCCCGCATGCTTGAACGCGCCACCCATCTCAACGCCGCCCGAGGTGGCGGCTCGATGACGGCCTTGCCCATCATCGAAACCGAAGCGCACAATATCGCGGCATACATCCCCACCAATCTGATTTCCATGACAGATGGACAGATCGTGCTGGACTCGTCGCTGTTCGCACGGGGTGTACTGCCGGCCGTCGACGTGGGGCAATCGGTCTCGCGCGTGGGGGGAAAAGCGCAACGCACGGCCTACCGCACTGTGGCGGGTGACCTCAAACTGGCGTATGCGCAGTTTGAAGAGCTGGAAACCTTTGCCCGGTTTGGCGCGCGCCTTGACGAGGCCACACGCACATCCATCGAACACGGCAAACGCATCCGTGCGTGTCTGCAGCAGAGCGAGTTGTCGCCACTCACGGTGGTGTCACAAATCACCGTGCTGTTGGGCTTGAACGCGGCGTTGTTCGACGCGGTTCCCCTGGATCGCATGGCAGCTGCGCAGGCGGCCATTGCAGTCGCCGCAAACGCCACAGACCCTGCTCTCATTGAACGACTCTCGCACGCCGACAAGCTCAGTGCGCAAGACACATCCACACTGACCGAACTGGCCCGACAAGCCCTAGAAGACTGGAGCAGGCTCGAAGCCTTACCCCCCAAATCAACACAAAAATGAGTACATCATGAGCGAAGACATGACCGGTCTGCGCCGCAAAATCGCCAGTGCAAGCGACCTGAAAACCGTGGTGCGAAGCATGAAAGCCCTGGCGGCGGCCAGCATTGGCCAATACGAAAGGGCTGTTGCCGCCCTGGTGCATTACGAACACACTGTGAACCTGGGACTGGGCGTGGCGCTGCGCACCATCCGGTTGCAGGGATCGCCCCAACCCGACGCCACCACAGCGCCTGCGCCATCCGGGCGTTTGCTGCGTGCGGTTGTGTTTGGCTCCGACCAGGGACTGGTGGGTCCGTTCAACGAGCGCGTGGCACAACACACCAAGGCCATCCTCACCGATTTGCAAGGGACGCTACTCGGTCAAGAAGCTCAAGTCTGGGCGGTGGGTGAACGTGTACACGAGAGCCTAGAAGATGTGGGGCTGCACCCGCAGGGGCAATTCAACATGCCGGCATCGGTCAACGACATCGGCCTGCTGGTGGGTCAAATTCTGTCGCAGACCAGCTCTGCCGACCCAGATCAAGCCGAGCTGCACCTGTTCTACAACAAAACCGATCCGCAAGCGCTATGGGGCAGCGTGAACCAGCGCCTATTGCCCTTGGACGACACCTGGCGCCAAAGCATCGAACAACGCCAGTGGCCCGCCATGCCCCTGCCCGAACTGATTGGCGATACCACCGCAGGTCTGGGTGCGCTGGTGCGCGAACACCTCTTTGTGTCCGTGTTTCGCGCCTGCGCCGAATCCCTGGCCAGCGAAAACCTGAGCCGGCTGGCCGCCATGGAGCGGGCCGACCGCAACATTGAAGAGCTGCTGCACATCCTCAATGCCAGCTTTCACCACAAACGCCAGGCGTCCATTGACGCCGAAATGTTCGATGTCATTGCAGGCTTCGATGCCCTGTCGGTGCGAAAAATCCATCAAACTGCGTTCAATCTGTGGGCCTGCACAGAAGCAACCATGCCACCCAAACCGAGCCAATGCCCGTGAGCGCACACACCAGCACACAACGCCATCAAGACGGATGCGTCAGCAGCGCGGCAACAACAAACGCCAGGTGGCTGTCCACCGCTCCCGTGTGGTGATGCCGCCATTGACGGCAATCAACAGGTCCGTGAAACCCGGCTTCAGGCGGTCGGTCAGATCGTGGCGCAAGGGGCGCACCGCGCGGCTTTCTTGAGGTAACAGCCCCCACAGCCTGATCTCGCCGTAGCCCACTCCCGACCCAGGCGTGCGCCCAGAGCCAAGTCGGCCGGGGCGCTGCCGCCGAGCTGCAGGGCCACGGGGTGTTGTTCAGCGTAGACGTGCACCTGGCGCTTCACACTGCCGTGCGCCAGCGCTGCGCACTGATGCGCCAGTCGGTGTCAGGGGCTGGTGAACCCATGCCCCGACTGTTGGGGGCGGCCACCTCAGAGCAGCACGATGTCGTACTGCTCTTGCGTCATGCCGGCCTCGGCCTGCAGCGAGATCGGCTTACCGATGAAATCGGACAAACCCGCCAGGTGCTGGCTTTCCTCGTCCAGAAACAGCTCGACCACACCGGGTGCGGCCACCACCCGGAATTCGCGCGGGTTGAAGGCACGCGCCTCGCGCAGGATCTCGCGCAAGATGTCGTAACACACGCTGCGCGGCGTCTTGACCACGCCCTTGCCTTCGCACGCTTTGCAGTTTTCGCTCAGCATGTGGGCGAGCGATTCGCGGGTGCGTTTGCGCGTCATTTCCACCAAACCCAGCTGCGAAAAACCGCCGCACATGGTCTTGACCCGGTCGCGCGCGAGCTGTTTGCGGAACTCGGCCAGCACCGCGTCGCGGTGGTCCTCGCGGGTCATGTCAATGAAATCCACAATCACAATGCCGCCCAGGTTGCGCAGGCGCAGCTGGCGGGCGATGGCCTGGGCCGCCTCCAGGTTGGTGCGAAACACCGTATCGTCGAAATTGCGCGCGCCCACAAAGGCGCCGGTGTTCACATCCACCGTGGTCATGGCCTCGGTCTGGTCGATCACCAAATACCCGCCCGACTTCAAATCCACCCGACGCGACAGCGCGCGCGCGATGTCTTCGTCGATGTGGTGCAGGTCAAAAATCGGCCGCTCACCGCTGTAGTGCTGCAGCTTGGGCACGGTGTCGGGCATAAATTCCTGCGCAAAAGCCAGCAACAGGCCGTGCTGTTCGCGCGAATCGATGCGGATGGTCTGTGTCTGGGCCGACACAATGTCGCGCAGCACCCGCTGCATCAAGTTGAGGTCTTCGTGCAGCAGGGTGGCCGGCGGCTGGCGGGTGGCCGACTCCTTGATGCGCCGCCAGGTTTTGCGCAGGTACGCAATGTCCTCGGCGAGTTCTTCGTCGCTGGCGTCTTCGGCGTTGGTGCGCAGAATAAAACCGCCACCCTCGGTCTCGGTCAAGGCCACCAACCGTTGGCGCAAAGCTTCGCGCTGGGCGGTC
>CAMBOY010000285.1 GCA_945869245.1 Hydrogenophaga intermedia | reverse complement strand
CTCGCGGCTTTGGTCCACAAAGGCCAGCTTGGCGGTTTGGCCCACCGTGATGCTGCCGCTGTCGGGCGTCTCGACACCCTGGATCATGCGGAACAAGGTGGACTTGCCTGCGCCGTTGGGGCCGATGATGCCGCAGATGGCGCCGGCCGGCAGCTTGAAGCTGAGCTTGTCCATCAGCAGGCGATCACCAAAGCTTTTGCTGACGTTGTCGAACTCAATGACCTGCGCCCCCAAGCGCTCGGCCACCGGAATAAAGATCTCGTTGGTTTCGTTGCGCTTTTGGTATTCGATGTCGCTCAATTCCTCGAAGCGGGCCAGACGCGCCTTGCTCTTGGCCTGGCGGCCCTTGGCGTTCTTGCGCACCCACTCCAGCTCTTCCTTCATGGCCTTGCGGTGGGCGTCTTCGGACTTCTGCTCCTGGTCCAGGCGCTTGCCCTTCTGGTCCAGCCATTCCGAATAATTGCCCTTCCAAGGAATGCCTTGGCCGCGGTCGAGTTCCAGAATCCACTCGGCCGCGTTGTCCAGGAAGTAGCGGTCGTGGGTGATGGCCACCACGGTGCCGGGGAAGCGCTTGAGGAACTGCTCCAGCCACTCCACCGATTCGGCATCCAGGTGGTTGGTGGGTTCGTCGAGCAGCAGCATGTCGGGCTTGGACAGCAGCAGGCGGCACAGTGCGACGCGGCGCTTTTCGCCACCCGACAGATTTTTGATGAACGCGTCCCAGGCGGGCAGGTTCAGCGCATCGGCGGCGAGCTCGAGCTGCAAATCGGCGTTCTCGCTGCCGCTGGCAGAGATGATGGCTTCGAGCTCGGCCTGCTCAGCCGCCAGGGCATCAAAGTCGGCGTCGGGCTCGGCGTAGGCGGCGTACACCTCTTCCAGGCGGGCCTTGGCCTTGAGTGCGCCACCAATGCCCTCTTCCACCGCTTGGCGCACGGTCTGCTCGGGGTCGATCTGGGGTTCCTGGGGCAGGTAGCCAATCTGAATGCCCGGCATTGGGGTGGCTTCGCCCTCAATTTCCTTGTCCACACCGGCCATGATTTTGAGCAGCGTGGATTTGCCCGAACCGTTGAGGCCCAGCACACCAATCTTGGCACCAGGGAAGAAGCTCAGGGAGACGTTCTTCAAGATCTGCCGCTTGGGCGGCACAGTCTTGGAGACGCGGTTCATCGAAAAAACGTATTGGGCCATGGTCACCACAAATCAAAAAAAGAGCCCCATCCGGCAGGCCGGCAGGCTCGGGCACAGACACACAAGGGGGACCGGCGGCAAGCCGATCAATCAGGATTCAGCCCTCATTATCCAGGGTGTCGGGCAAGGGCTTGTCCAAAATGTCCTTGACCGCTTGCGGCAACACGCTGGCGCTGAGCCACGCAGGCGGCTGCACCGGCAGCGCCCATTGGGCGTTGTTGAGGATCATGCTGAAGGCGCGCAGCCAGCGGTGCAGGCCCGGGCGGGTGAAGTTGAGTACATGCACTTCGCCGGTGACCAGTTCAAAGTCGATCTGGCAGCGCCCGTCTTGCCACAGGGTGGTGCGCATGGTTTTGCACAAGCGCTCCTGCGCAGGGGCGGGCCCAAGCGCCGGCTCGGTGCCCATGCGCAGCGGCGGCGGCGCGTCCGATTGTGTGGCCTGCATGTCGGCCGGTTCTTCGAGCGCCATGCGGTGCTCCAGATCGGCCCGCACCTCGCTGGGCGCGCCGGCCTGAGCGCCCGGTGCGGTGTCTTCGAGCTGCCGCGCCAAGGTGCCCATGACATAAATCGCCAGCCGCCGGGTGATCCAAATGCGGTCCTCGGGGCGGTCGTGCCCCATCCAGATGCGGTCCTCAATGGCGTGGTAGCCGAAGGTGGTGCTCAGCATGGGTGTTTCCGCTGGGGTTCAGGCTTTGGTTTTGGGCTGGCGGCCCATGAGGTAGAACTCGGGGTTGGGCAACATGCCCGTGACATTGGCGACCCGGTTCGACAAGCCAAAGAAGGCGGTGATGGCCGCAATGTCCCACGCGTCCTCGTCGGAAAAGCCGTGGGCGTGCAGCGCAGCAAAATCGCTGTCGTCCACCTCGTGCGAACGCTCGCAGACCTTGATGGCGAAGTCGAGCATGGCGCGCTGGCGCGGCGTGATGTCCGCCTTGCGGTGGTTGATCGCCACTTGGTCGGCCACCAGGGGCTTTTTCTCGTAGATGCGCAAAATGGCACCATGCGCCACCACGCAGTACAGGCACTGGTTGCGCGCGCTGGTGGCGGTGACAATCATCTCGCGCTCGCCCTTGCTCAGCCCGCTGTCGCGGCCCACGCTCTCGGGCACCATGAGCGCGTCGTGGTACGCAAAAAACGCCCGCCACTCGGCCGGGCGGCGCGCCAGCGCCAAAAACACATTGGGCACAAAACCGGCCTTCTCTTGCACCTCCAACATCTTGGCCTGCAGGTCTGCGGGCAAGGTGTTGAGATCGGGCATCGGATAGCGGGGTGAGGTCATGGCGGCTCCAGTGTGGCCGTGTGGGCCAGCGTGCTGGCGGGAAGTTTATCCTTGTGTGTTCTTTCCACTGCACTTTTTTGACACATGCAAGACGATCAATACCAACGCGGCCTGGCCACCCGGCGCGAGGTCATGGGCGACGCTTTTGTCGACCGGGCCCTGGGCGGCACCACCCCCTTCACCCAGCCCATACAAGACCATATCTCGCGCGCCGCCTGGGGCGATGTGTGGCAGCGCGAGGGCCTCGACCGCAAAACGCGCAGCTTGGTCACGGTGGCCATGCTGACCGCCTTGGGCAAACAACACGAGCTCAAGGGCCATGTGCGGGGCGCACTCAACAACGGCGCCACGGTGCAAGAAATCCAAGAGGTGCTGCTGCACGCCGCCATTTATTGTGGTGTTCCCAGCGCCGTGGAAGCGTTTCGCAGCGCCGCCGAGATCGTGGAACCCCCACAGTGAACGGTGTGTGAGACAATACGCCTTGTCTGTCCACCAATAAGGCAGACAGGGCCTGAGCAAGGCCTTGGTGGCGCCACACCTTTGTGGCGGCGTGTCACCTAACTCTTGGAACCCCATCAGCCTGTGTTGGCCGGCATCCTGGTGCATAGACGCACCCGCCGGAATGGCCGATGACCTGCGCCCGGATGGGCGCTTCACACCACATGACCTTTGAACAACTGAACCTGGCCCCGGCCATCGTGCAGGCCGTGCGCGAGCAGGGCTACGAAATCCCCACCCCCATTCAAGCCGAGGCCATTCCGGCCGTGCTCGCAGGCCGCGACCTGCTGGCGGGCGCCCAAACGGGCACCGGCAAAACCGCCGCCTTCACCCTGCCCTTGCTGCACCGCCTGCAAGCCGGCGAACGCGCCACCAACCGCCATGGCGGCGTGGGCATCCGCGCTTTGGTGCTCACCCCCACCCGCGAATTGGCCGCTCAGGTCGAAGAGTCGGTGTCGACCTACGGCAAACACCTCGACCTGAAATCCGCCGTGATTTTTGGCGGCGTGGGCATGAACCCACAAATCAACATGCTCAAAAAGGGCGTGGACGTGCTGGTGGCCACCCCCGGCCGTCTGCTGGACCTGGGCCAACAAGGCTTTCTGGACTTGTCCAATGTGCAGGTGCTGGTGCTGGACGAAGCCGACCGCATGCTCGACATGGGCTTCATTCACGACGTGAAAAAAGTGCTGGCCCTGCTGCCCAAGGCCAAACAAAGCCTGCTGTTCTCGGCCACCTTCAGCGACGAGATTGTTGAACTCGCCAACGGCTTGCTCAACAACCCGCAACACATTCAGGTGACCCCGCCCAACACCACAGTGCAGCGCATTGCGCAAACCATTCACCCGGTGGGCCGTGGCAAGAAAAAAGCCCTGCTGGCGCACATCATCAACCTGCACAACTGGAGCCAGGTGCTGGTGTTCACCCGCACCAAATACGGCGCCAACAACGTGGCCGACTTCCTGAC
>CAMBOY010000284.1 GCA_945869245.1 Hydrogenophaga intermedia | reverse complement strand
AGCGCTGGCGAAAAGCCTCGCCGGTGTCGATGCGGCCGACCAGCGACTCGTCGATGGCGTCGTGCATGCACAGGCAGTCGGTGTAGACCGCGCGGCTGCGTGCGGTCTCGCCCACACCCAGCGCGTCGAAGGCGTGAAAGGCGTTGGGTCCAAGCTGGATGCCAGCGCCGATTTCGCCAATGGCTGGCGCCTGCTCGAACACCTGCACATCAAAACCCTGGCGCACCAGCGCCAAGGCAGCGGCTAGGCCGCCAATGCCGCCGCCAGCGACCAAAACCGGGGCCGATGTTGCTGTGTGTGCCATGTCTTGTCTCGGATGGAATCATCAAGATGCATGCACATGGTAAGCATGCTTACATTGTGTGTAAAGTCCGGGTCAACCCGGGTGCCGCAGTGGAACTTGCGCACACACGTTCTTTCCAACACGCACAATCGTTTCGTTCTTCAACCCCCTTTGTGCTGGAGCACACCCATGTCGCCTCGTGTCACCCCGTCCCCCTCCCGCCGCGCGGTGCTGGTGCGCGCTTGCGCGTGGAGCGCCGCCATCGCGGCTCCTGCCTGGCTCCCCCCCGCGCAAGCGCGCACCGAACTGGCGCCCACACCCAGCCAGTCCGAAGGCCCGTTTTATCCCGTGGCCCTGCCCACAGACCACGACTTTGATTTGCTGCGCACCGGCAGCGCCAGCTACGGCAAAGGCCAACCGGCGTGGGTGGAAGGCGTGGTGAGCGACACCAGCGGCGTGCCACTGTCGGGCGCAGTGGTGGAGATTTGGCAGTGCGATGTGGACGGCCACTACCACCACCCACAGGATGGTGGCCGCGCCGATGCGGCGTTCCAGGGCTTTGGCCGGGTCACCGTGGGCAAAGATGGGCGCTACCGCTTTCGCACCCTCAAACCCGCGCCCTACAGCGGCCGCACGCCACACATCCATGTGAAGGTCAAACTCGACCGGCACGAACTGCTGACCACCCAGCTCTATGTCGAAGGCGACCCGGGCAATGCGCGCGACTTCTTGTGGCGGCGCTTGAACGACGCCGGCCGCGCTGCGCTGACCCGCCCGTTCACCGCCGGGGCCAATGGCTGGCGGGCCGAGTTCCCGATTGTGGTGCTGGCCTAAGGCCTGAGCCCGCCATTCAGGCCATCAACAAGGTGCTGGCGATGATCGCCACACCGATGGCAAGATTCACGCCCACCCACAAGCGGATGCTGCCCAAAGCTGCGCCGCCGGCGGTCCAGTCATTGGCCTGCACCGCGCGGTCCAGACGCTTGAACAGCGCAAACCGGATGTGGCCAAAAATGCCCATCATCACCAGGCCCAGCGCAGCCATCAGCGTCCAGTGCAGCGGCATGCTGAAGTCCAGCCCAGCCTGTACGGTTTGTTTGGCCACCCGGCCGATCATCCACAGGCCCGAAGCCAGAACCACGACCACCGACACCAGCACCGCCTGAAAGAAGCGTTGCAGTGCCCCATGCATCAGGCGAATGCGCTGCGCTGTCTCGAGCTGCAGCGCGGCGGGACGCAAAAAGAAATGGACAAAGACCATCCCGCCAATCCAGACGACGATGGCGAGCAGGTGCAGCAGTTTGAGGGTGGCGTAGAGCATGGGAGAACACACAGTGGTGAGGTTAGAAACAAGCCCATGCTAGCCGGGGCGTCGTCCAGCGGGCAGCGCCCTGGTGCAAAGCCCTGCGCCACCCCGGGGCAAGTCTGGGCCAGCGCTCAGGCGCCCAGACCAGCGAAGATGTTTTGCACATCCTCGTTGTTGTCGATGGCGGCCAAAAAGGCCTCCACCTCGTCACGCGCCTCGGGGCTCAAGCTGGCGGGGTCGATCGGGTTCTTGGGGCGGTAGCCCAGCGTGGCAGACACCACGGTGAAGCCGTGCGCTGGCAAAGCGCGGCACACCAGATCAAGGTCGCTGGGGTCGGTGAGAAACACCAACACGCCGGCGTCGTCGCCCGGCTCCACATCTTGTGCGCCGGCCTCGATGGCCGCCAACTCCGCGTCCGCCCCGGTCGTGGCGGCCTGCGCTTCAATGATGCCCACATGGTCAAAGTCCCAGGACACCGAGCCACTGGTGCCCAACTGGCCTTTGCGAAACAGCACCCGCATCTCGGAAGCCGCGCGGTTGACGTTGTCGGTCAGGCATTCCACCATCACCGGCACCCGGTGCGGCGCAAAGCCTTCGTACACCACCCGCTCAAACTGCACCGACTCGCCGCTCAGACCCGCGCCTTTTTTGATGGCGCGGTCCAGCGTGTCTTTGGGCATGGACACCTTGCGGGCCTGCTCCACCACCAGTCGCAGCCGCGCATTGGCGGTCGGATCGGCGCCATGGCGCGCGGCAATCATGATGTCTTTGGCCAGCTTGCCGAAGAGACGGCCCTTGGCGTTGGCGGCGAGATCTTTGTGTTTGGCTTTCCACTGCGCGCCCATGGCCGCTCCTAGTTGGTGTCGAAATCAGAAGCGCAAGTGTAGGGCTTGGTGTACGGTGGCCTGCGTCGGCAATGGCAGAATCGCCAGCCCCGCACCCCCGCTTGCGCCCCGCCCGTTCACCAACCAGCACCCCATGCACCCACTGTCCGCCGGCACGCTCGGCATCGATTTCGGCACCTCCAACTCCGCCATGGCCTGGGCACCACCACACGGTCTGGCCCAGCCATTGCCCTTGGAGGGCTTGGCCGTGGCGATGCCAACCGCCGTGTTTTTTAACACCGAAGACCAGCGCACCCATTTTGGCCGCGACGCGGTCACCGAATACCTGGCCGGCACCGAAGGCCGGCTGATGCGCTCGCTCAAAAGCCTGCTGGGCAGCCCCTTGATTCACGAGACCACCAGCATTGGGCAGCACGCGGTCAGCTTTTTGGACATCGTGACGCTGTTTCTGGCCGAGCTGCGCGAGCGCGCCGCCCACACCCTGGGCCACGCGCCCGAGCGGGTGGTCATGGGCCGCCCGGTGCATTTTGTCGACGACGACCCCGCGCGCGACGCCTTGGCCCAACAGTCGCTGCAGCAAGCCGCCGAAAACGCCGGCTTTCGCGCCGTGCGCTTTCAGCTCGAACCCATTGCGGCGGCGCTGGACTACGAGCGCCGTCTCGACACAGAAACCTTGGTGCTGGTGGCCGACATCGGCGGCGGCACCTCCGACTTCACCGTGGTGCGCTTAGGGCCACAGCGCATGGCGCGCCACGACCGCAGCGACGACATCCTGGCCACCAGCGGCGTGCACATTGGTGGCACCGACTTCGACCAGCGCCTGAGCCTGGAACACGTCATGCCCTTGCTGGGTCACCGCCACCTGGGGCCACAGGGGCGCGAGGTGCCCAGCCGGGTGTTTTTTGACCTCGCCACTTGGCACCTGATCCAGTGGCTCTACGCGCCACGGGCCATCGACCAGACGCAGTCGCTGCGCGCCAATTACAGCGACCCCCGGCTGCACGAACGCCTGATGCGGGTGCTGCGCGAGCGCCACGGCCACTACCTGGCCCACGCGGTGGAACAAGCCAAGATCCGCTGCTCTGGTGGCGAAGCCGACGCGGCGGTGGACTTGTCCATTGTGGAAGCGGGGCTGCGGGCACCCATGGCCGCCGCGTCGCTGCAAGCGCAGCTCGGCGGCCTGTTGTCGCGCACCGTGGACTGCGCGCAAGCGTGTGTGCGCAGCGCCGGCTTGCAGCCGCAACACATCGGCGCGGTCTACCTCACCGGAGGCTCATCGGCGCTCCAGCCGTTTCAAGCCGCTGTGCGCGCGGCTTTTCCCACCGCGCCCTTGGTCGAGGGCGATTTGTTTGGTGGGGTCGCATCCGGACTGGCGTACGCTGGCAGACACGCGGCCTAAGCGGTGCTGGTGCCCAGGGCCTGGCGGCGTGCGCGCGACCCATGGGCCGCGCAACACCCCACGGGCTTAGGCCTTGAGGGCCAGCAACACCTCGTCGAGCATCTTCTTGGCATCGC
>CAMBOY010000283.1 GCA_945869245.1 Hydrogenophaga intermedia | reverse complement strand
AGTTCCCCAAGGCGCTGTGGCCCGAGGGCAATACCGACAGCCTGCGCTTTCTGCTGGAATTCGAAGGTGTGGTGAGTGCCTTGCTGAACTCACTCGCCGTGGCGGCCATGACCATGGTGGCGTCCATCACATTGGGTGCGCCGGCCGGTTACGCGATTGCGCGCTACGAGTTCCAGGGCAAGACCGCGTTTCGCATGCTCATCATGCTCACACGCGCCTTCCCGCTGCCGCTGCTGGCCTTGCCGCTGGCGGTGCTGTTCATCCGCAGCGGCATCGACGACACACTCTGGGGCCTGGCGCTGGTGCACACCATGTTGGCTCTGCCCTTTGCGGTGCTGATCACGTATTCGCTGTTCTCTGGCGTGCCGGTGGAACTGGAAGAAGCCGCCTGGGTGTTTGGCTGCAACAAGTGGCAGGCCTTTGTGCGGGTGGTGTTGCCACTGGCCGCCCCAGGCTTGGCGGCGTCGGCGGTGTTTGCCTTTGTGATCTCGTGGAACGAGGTGTTTGCTGCCGCGGTTCTCACCATTGAGAACCGCACGCTGACCGCATTTTTGCTGCAAAGCCTCAACACCTCGCCCGTGTACCTGAAGTTCGCCGGCGGTGCCTTGCTGGTGGTGCCGGCCGCTATTTTTATGTTCCTCATCCGCAAGCACCTGTTTGCGATGTGGGGCATTTCCAACCGCTGAGGAACGGGCTGCCATGGCCGATATCCGCATTGCATCCATCACCAAACACTTTGGCGCTTTTCACGCGCTCAAAGGCATTGACCTGCATGTGCAGGACCAGGAATTTCTGGTCTTGCTCGGCGCCTCGGGCTGTGGCAAATCGACGCTCTTGCGCATCATCGCCGGGCTGGAGAGCGCCGACACCGGCACGGTGCATGTGGGCACCGAGCGCATCGACCACCTGCAAGCCAAGGACCGCAAGCTGTCGATGGTGTTCCAGAACTACGCCGTGTTTCCGCACCTGACCGTGTTCGAGAACATCGCCTTTGGCCTGCGCATGCAAAAACGCCCCGACGCCGAGGTGCAGCAGAAAGTGCAGCGCGTGGCCGAGCTGGTGCACCTGGAGGCGCTGCTGCAGCGTTATTCGGGTCAGCTCTCGGGCGGTCAACGCCAGCGGGTGGCGCTGGCGCGCGCCCTGGCGGTGGAGCCGCGTGTGATCTTGATGGACGAGCCGCTGTCCAACCTCGACGCCTTGCTGCGGCTGGAGATGCGCGCCGAACTCAAGACCATCCTGGCGCAAAGCAAGACCACCACCATTTACGTGACCCACGACCAGGTCGAAGCCATGAGCCTGGCCGACCGCATCGCCATCATGAACCAGGGTGTGATCGTGCAGTGCGACAGCCCACTGGAGATTTACCGCAACCCCGCGACCACCTTTGTCGCCGGCTTCATCGGCAACCCGCCCATGAACTTTGTGCTGGCCCAAGCGGTGGAAGACGGCGTCTTTGAAGCGTTGGGCTACCGGCTCACAGGCCCGCGCGGACGCCCTAGCCTCACCCTGGGCGTGCGCCCAGAAGACCTACACCCCGACGGCGAAGGTTTTGGCATCGACGTGGCGGTGGTGGAGCCGCTGGGCGCCCACACCCTGGTGACCGGCTTTGTGGGCGAGCCGCGCCAGGTGTTTCGCGCCGCGCTCGACAGCGCGCAGACCTACCACGCTGACCAGAGGCTGCGGCTGCGGCCCGACACCAGCCGGGTGCGCTGGTACGACAACGCTGGCCAGCTGATCGCCCACCCCCACGGAGACTGAACGCATGAACACCGCCGCCATGGTGCAAGAGGCGCACCGCATCCTGCAGCTCAACGACAAAGGCCACTACACCGTGCCCACCCACGGGCTCTACCCATTTCAATGGAACTGGGACTCGTGTCTGACTGCCCTGGGCCAGCAACAGCTCAGCGACGACCGCGCCTGGCGCGAGGTGGAAACCCTGGTGATGCACCAATGGCCCGACGGCATGGTGCCGCACATTGTGTTCCACGAACCCAACGACGGCTACTTTCCCGGCCCCGAGGTCTGGGGCACGGGCCGCCCGGTGCCGACCTCGGGCATCACCCAGCCGCCGGTGCTGGGGCTGGTGCTGGAACAACTGTGGCTGCGCAGCGCACAAGACGGCGCCACCCGCAACCGCTGCCATTTGCTGATGCAGGCGACCGACCGCTGGCACCAGTGGTTCTACCGCTGCCGCGACCCGCAAGGCACCGGACTGGTGGCGCTGCTGCACCCGTGGGAGTCGGGGCGCGACAACTCACTGGACTGGGTCGACGCCCTGGCCGCCGTGCCGGCCGACCACGTCGGCCCCTACCAGCGGCGCGACACCCAACATGTGGACGCCAGCCAGCGCCCCACCCAGTTCGAATACGACCGCTATGTGGCGCTGGTGCAGGGCTTTCGGGCGCTGGGCTGGGACAACAGCCGGCTGCACGACGCTTCGCCCTTTCAAGTGGTGGACCCGGGCTTCAACGCCATCCTGATCCATTCCGACCAGGCTCTGGCGCGCCTGGCGCACGCCATGAACGATGCGGCACTGAGCGAGCGCGCTGAAGCACGGGCACAGCGCGGCATCGCCGCCATGGACAGCCTGTGGAGCGAAAGCCACGGCCAGTACCTGTGCCACAACCGCCGCACCGGCGCGCTGGTGGACAGCGCCAGTGTGGGCGGCCTACTGCCGGTGCTGGTGCTGCCCGCCGGCCACCCGCACCTGCCTGCACTGTGCCAACGCCTGCGCGAATCGCTGGCCTTGGCACCGTTTGGTGTGGCCAGCCACTGGCCCCAAGACCCACGCTTCGACGGCAAACGCTACTGGCGCGGACCGTCGTGGCTGATCGTGAACTACCTGCTCATCAAGGGCTTGCGCGCCAGTGGCGAACGCGCGCTGGCCCAGGACATTGTGGCAGCCAGCCTGCGCTGCATCGAGCACGCCGGCTGTTCGGAGTACTACCACCCCATCACCGGCGAAGCGCTGGGCGGCGGCACCTTCACCTGGACCGCCGCCATGGTGATCGAGTTTCTGCAGCACCACCAGGCATGAACACCTTCGCACCGCCGCGCTGGCTGCCTGCGCTGGCGGTGCTGGTGGAGGTGTGCATGTTTTCACTCAGCGAGCGGGTGGTGCGCCAACTGCTGGAGCGCTACCCGCTGCACCAGGTGGTGTGGCTGCGCAGCGCCGCCGCGCTGCCGCTGCTGGGTGTGGCGATGCTGGTTTGGCAGCGGCACCTGCCACAAACCCAACCCAGTGCGCCGGCTCTGCCCGTGCGGCAGCGCTGGCTGCTGCATGGACTGCGCAGCGGGCTGGGCACGCTATCGATGGCCTGCATTTTTTACGCGGTCGGTCATATCCCACTGGGCACCGCCGCCGCGCTCACCTCCACCGCGCCGTTTTTTGTGCTGTTGCTGTCGCCGCGCTGGCTGGGTGAGGTGGTGCCGTGGTCGCGCTGGCTGGGCGTGGCTTTGGGTTTTGTGGGAGTGTGTTTGGTGAGCGGCCCACAGCTGGGCGGGGCGTGGCTGGGCATGGCCAGCGCGTTGCTGGGCGCCTTGTGCTCTGCGCTGCTCATGCTGCTGCTGCGCTACCTGGCCCTGCGCGAGCCAGCGGCACACACTGCGCTGTTCAACGCCACCGGCATCACCATCTGGGCGTCGCTGGGCCTGCTGCTGTGGGGTGCGCCCAGTCTGGCACCAGGCGATCTGTGGCGCGTGGCGCTGATCGGTGTGCTGGGCGCAGGCGCGCACTTGGTGTCCACCTGGGCCTACCGCCACGGCCCGGCGGGCGCCTTGGCGCCGCTGGGTTTCTCGGCTTGTGTCTGGGCGCTGCTGCTGGGCTATGTGGCGCTGGGCGAAACGCCCTCGATGCTGGCGCTGTTGGGCACCGCCACCATAATGGCGGGTGGCTATTGGGCCACGCGGGAACTCACCACACGCTGACATGTCGATCCAGACGCTGGCCCAAGATTTGGGGCTGTCCATCTCCACCGTTT
>CAMBOY010000282.1 GCA_945869245.1 Hydrogenophaga intermedia | reverse complement strand
TCGGCCGCCCAGCCAGCGAAATGAAATGCGCGGGCGCTCCGCTCAAATACACCTTCATCAGCGACGACCACCTGCGCCGGCGCGGCAAACGCGGCAAGGCCGAGCTGGTCTATATGGCACACAACAAGGCACTGTTTGGCGTGCCGATTGTGTCGGAGAAGGTGCGCATGTTGTACCTGGATCGTGGGGTCAAAGTGCAGTACGAGCATGTGCTGCAGTCGATCAACTTGGACAAACGCATCGCCACCTACAAAACACCCACTGGCACGGCAGAGCAGGGCTACGACTTCATCAACGTGGTGCCGCCCATGCGAGCGCCCGACGTGGTGCGCAACAGCCCCCTGCCGTGGACCGAAGGCCCGTTTGCGGCCGACGGTTGGGTGGAGGTAGACCGCGACACCCTGCGCCACAAGCGCTACCCCAACGTGTTTGCCTTGGGCGACATTGCCGGTGTACCCAAAGGCAAAACCGCCGCCAGCGTGAAGTGGCAGGTGCCGGTGGCGCTGGACCACTTGATCGCCGACATCACCGGCAAGGCGTCCACCGAAATCTACAACGGCTACACCAGCTGCCCCCTGATCACCCGCTTGGGCCAGGCCATGCTGATTGAGTTCGATTACAAGGACAACCTGATCACATCCTTCCCCGGTGTCATTGCGCCACTGGAAGAGCTGTGGATCAGCTGGGTCATGAAGACCATGGCGCTCAAGCCCACTTACCTCAGCATGTTGCGCGGCCGCGCTTGAACCGGAGAACACAATGAAAGAACTCGACCCGATGGTGTTCCTGGCGGTGTTCCACGAAATGCTGGGCTTCTGGCTGTGGGTACTGGTGCTGGTGGGCGTGGTGGGTGCTGCCGCCTTTGTCGCCTTGCTGGTGCGCGAGCGCGGCGTGGTGTCGCGCCGCTTGGTGCAGTCCGAATTGCTGGGGCTGCTCGGCGGTGGCGTGGCGCTGGTGATCATGGCCCAGGTGTCGTCCTCGGGTTTCACCGACGCCGGTGGACCGGCAGACTGGTTTTTGATCGCTGTGGTCTACGGCGTGGGCCTGGCTGCCACCACGGTGCTGGTGTACACGCTGATGGGCTGGCGCAAGCCCCGCGCACCGCAGAAGAGCTGAGCCGGCCTCAGCCGCCGCCGCGCTGGATGGTCAGGTCAAACGGCCGCATAAAGGCGTAGCGCTGCTGCTCGCTCAGGCCTTCAAAGGCAAAGCGCACACACAGGCGCTGCATCACCAGCAGCGCAATGCGGCGCTCGGGCAGCGGCGCCCAGCTGATGCGCAGGCGGCCAGTGCCGATTTGCACCTCGGCCTGCTGACCATCGACCCGCACCGGGTAAGTCCCCACCGCACGGTCAAGCGCGAACCGCCACTCGGCCTCGCTGCCGGCCATGTCGCGCTCAAAAGTCTCGGGATAAAACGACTGCATCCGTCGCCCGTTCAACCACCCGCAATGGGCGGCCAGATGGCCAGCACATCGCCTTCGGCCAGGGTGGTGCTGGCCCGCACCTCGGGCGCGATGTAGCGGCCGTTGACCAGCACCAGGTGCACCATCTTGTCGGGCAAACCAAAGGGCTCGTACACCTTGGCGATGGGGGTGTCGGGGGCGATGTCGAGCTCCAACTGGTTGCTGCGCCGGGCGTCGGGCGGCAGGTAGTCGGTGAGCGTGGCGAACAGCTTGAACGTGATTTTCATGGTGGGCATTGTGCTCAAAACACCCGGCCCCTTGCCCACTGAAGGACAAGGAGCCAAGTGGTGGCCAGGGCCATCAGGCGCGCCGGCGGTCGTCGGCAGCACCGTTCCAGTGGCCCTGGCCCTGGGCGGCGGCCAGATAAGCGTCCATCAAGCGGGTCGGGTCGGCCATGAGCTTGTCTTTCCATTCGCCGAGCTTGACCTGGCCTTCGACCAGACCGCGCATCACCCCCACATGATCGGTCCAGCCGACGCTGTTGCAGCCGACCATCTGATCGCCCTGGAATTGCAGGCTCAGGTGTTTGCCGGCGGCGGTGTCGGTCAGCTCCACATGTTCGCCACCGGGCACCCCTTCCCAGTTGCCAAAGCTGCTGGAAATCAGGCCCAAGGTGTCGAGCACGTTGATCTGCGTCACGCCTTGCAGCTCGGCGCGCTGGCCCACCATATTGAGCGCGGCCACCCGCGCCTGCTCGGCGGCGTTGGGCTGGATGGCACTGACAATGGTTTTGCCGCTGACTTTGTCGAAGGCCTCGGCGCAGTCGCCAGCGGCGTAGATGCCGGGCACATTGGTCTGCAGGTGCTCGTCGGTGAGCACCCCCACCAGACAGCGCACGCCCGAGTTTTCCAGAAAGCCGATGTTGGGCTTCACACCGGTGGCGCTGATGACCAAATCGGCCTCTAGCGTCTGGCCGGTGGACAGGCGCACCCGCATCGGTCCGGTCGGCATGCTCGACTGGCCAATGCCGACCACCTCGGCGATTTTGCCCATGAGGCCCTTGTCGGCTGGTGTGCCGCGCTCGATCGCTTCGACCCGCGCACCGGTGTGGACCTGCACGCCCTTGCTTTGGCACCAGCGCTTGATCATGCCGCCCGCTGTGGGCCCCATCATGCGCGGCACCATGCGGTCGCCCATTTCCACCACCGACAGCTGCACGCCGCGCTGCTGCAGCGCTTCCATGATGATGCAGCCAATAAAGCCCGCGCCCATTTGCAGCACTTTGGCGCCGGGTTGGGCCAGCGTGGCGATGGCGCGCGCGTCGGCCAGCGTCCAGCAGCTGTGCACGCCGGGACCGTGGATGCCAGGAATAGGCGGCGTGGCGGGCGAGGAACCGGTGGCGATCAAGAGTGTGTCAAACGCCAGCGTTTGGCCGTTGCTCAGCACCACCGTGCGCGCCTCGGCGTTCACCGTGGTGGCGCGCACGCCGCGCATCACCGCAATGCGCAGGGAGTCAAAATGTCCAGCCGTGTGGCGCAAATGGGTGCCCTCTTCGCCGACGTTGCCAATCAGCAAATAGGGAATGGCCATGCGCGAATACGGCGCTTCGTTCTCGTCACCAATAAGGGTGATGCGATCCTGCGGTGCGTGTTTGCGGATGGTTTCTGCCGCGATGACGCCGGCCGGGCCGGCGCCGAGGATGACGTGGTGGGTCATGTTCAAGCCTCTCGTAGAGCCGCCTCAAGAGAGGCGTGCGCCCCCTCGGGGGGCAGTGAAATCACGAAGTGATGAACGCGGGCGCTCATCTGTCTGGTTCTCAAAGAAAGAAGCGGTCGCAGGGACCGCTTCTTCATGCACTCAATCCCGATGGCGAGGATCAAAGACCCAGACGCGCCTTGGTGTCGGCGGTGGGACGGCCCTCGGTGTCCCAGCCGCGCGCGGCGTAGTACTTGGGCAGCATTTCGGGCAGCTTGCTGACCACGCCTTTGCCCGGGCCGGTTTTGGCGGCTTCGGTGAGCAGGCGCTTGGGCAAGCTGTCGTCCTTGGCGGTGAAACCGGCGGCGTTGTTGAACTCGCGCTCCATGTTCCAGATGCGCTCACCGATGTGGTTGAGGTGCTCCATGGTGAACTCTTCACCACAAGCGGCTTGCACCTGGGGAGCCACGTCGGCCAAGGTCCAGGCGAAGCTGGTGAACACACAAATGCCGGCGGAGTCGAAAGCGGCGGTGGCGTCTTGGAAGGCCTTGACCAGCTCGGGCTTGCCCTCGTGCTCGGACGGCTCGGTCTTGACCGGAATGCCCAGCACTTCGGACGCGATGGTGTAGCCGCGCAGGTGGCAGGCACCGCGGTTGGACGTGGCATAGGCCAGACCAATGCCCTGAATCACGCGACCGTCGTAGGCTGGGAATTCTTGGCCTTTGACGCTCATCGACAGATCGGGGTGGCCGTACTTTTCGGTCAGGCGCTTGGAGCCCAAGCCGATGTCCTTGCCAAAGCCTTCGCCGCGCGCGGTCATATCGGCCAGTTCGCACAGCGCCTTGGCCGAACCAAACGGCGCCTCAATGCCGATTTGCTCTTTGGTGAGCACGCCCATCTC
>CAMBOY010000281.1 GCA_945869245.1 Hydrogenophaga intermedia | reverse complement strand
GCGCAGTACTTTGCGCAGCCAGCCCCGGCGCAGGGCCGCCCCAAGCCGGGGGCAGCCCCCTCGGGGGGCAGCGACCCGCACGGCGGCGCAGCGTGGGGGCCCATGATTCCGGCTCCGGTCTTGATGGTCTCGGGCCGCACCTATCCGGTGGAGGTGCGCTACCGCCCGTTCGAGGAGAGCCGCGACTTTGACCTCAACGACGCCATCGCCGACGGGGTGGACGAGCTCTGGCGCGGGGGCGCCCAGCACGGCGACGTGCTGGTGTTTTTGCCCGGCGAGCGCGAAATCCGCGAAGCCGCCGACCACCTGCGCAAGCACCTGTCGCACCATCCGGTGCTCAAAAGCGCCGAAGTGCTGCCCCTGTTTGCGCGCCTGAGCCAGGCCGAGCAAGACTGCATCTTTCAGCCCCATGGGCAGCGGCGCATTGTGCTGGCCACCAACGTGGCCGAAACCTCGCTCACCGTGCCCGGCATTCGGTATGTGATCGACGCCGGCACCGCGCGGGTCAAACGCTACAGTCTGCGACAGAAGGTCGAGCAACTGATGGTGGAGCCGATCAGCCAGGCGGCAGCCAACCAGCGCGCCGGCCGCTGCGGTCGGGTAGCCGAGGGCATTTGCATTCGGCTCTATGACGAAGCGGGCTTCAACGCCCGCCCCAAGTTCACCGACCCCGAAATCCTGCGCAGCTCGCTGGCGGGCGTGATTTTGCGGATGAAGGCGCTGCACCTGGGCGCGGTGGAGCAGTTTGCCTTTGTCGACCCTCCCAGCGGCCGCGCCATTGCCGACGGCTACCAACTGCTGGCCGAACTGGGCGCGGTGGACGAGGCCAATGAGCTGACCGCGATTGGCAAAACCCTGGCCCGCCTGCCGCTCGACCCGCGCGTGGCCCGCATCATTCTCGAGGCCAACGCTCGGGGCGCCTTGGCTGAGGCACTGGTGATCGCGTCGGCACTCAGCGTGCAAGACGTGCGCGACCGCCCGATCGACAAACAGACCCAGGCCGATCAGGCCCACAAGCAATTTGACGACGAGCGCAGCGAGTTTGTCGGGACGCTGAAGCTGTGGAAATGGCTGGAAGACAGAAAAGGCGGCCACGGCAGCGAGCACAAACTCAGCCACCGCCAATACGAGAACCTGCTGCGCGAGCACTACATCAATGTGCGCCGCGTGCGCGAATGGCGCGACATCCACAGCCAGCTGCTCACCGTGGTGAAAGAGCAGGGCTGGAGCGTCGATGCGCGGCCAGCGGCCCGTCCGGCGCCGGGCCGCCCCAAGCCGGACAGCGCCCCCCTAGGGGGCAGCGACCCGCGCAGCGGCGGAGCGTGGGGGCAGTCGAGCACGGCGCTGGGCCGCCCCAAGCCGGACGACGCCCCCTCGGGGGGCAGCGACCCGCGCAGCGGCGGAGCGTGGGGGCAGAACAGCTACCAGGAGCTGCACTGCGCCATGCTCGCTGGCCTGCTCGGCAACGTCGGCTGCAAACACGACAGCGAAGACTGGTACCTGGGTGCGCGCGGCATCAAGTTCCACCGCCACCCAGGCGCCAACCTCAGCAAAAAGCCCGGCCGCTGGATCGTCTGCGCCGAGCTGGTAGAAACCACCCGTCTGTTTGGCCGCGGCATCGCCAACATCGAGCCGCAGTGGCTCGAAACCGTGGGCGCGCACCTGCTCAAAAAACAGCTGCTCGACCCGCATTGGGAAAAGAAAAGCGCCCGCGTCACCGCCATGGAGCGCGCCACGCTCTACGGCCTGGTGGTTTACAGCCAGCGCCGGGTGGACTACAGCCGGCTCGACCCGGCGGCGGCGCGCGACATCTTCATCCGCGAAGCGCTGGTGGCCAGCTTGACCGAGGACGTGTGGGACACCAAGCTGCCGTTCCTGGTGCACAACCGGCGCACCGTGCGCGAGGTGCAAGAGCTGGAACACAAAGCCCGCCGCCAAGACGTGTTGGTCGACGAAGAGCTGATTTACGCCTTCTACGACGCGCAGATTCCGGCCGATGTGTGCAGCGGCGTCACCTTTGAGCGTTGGTACCGCGATGCCACGCGTGAACAGCCCAAGCTGCTGTTCTTGACCCGCGAAGAACTCATGCGCCACGAGGCCGCTGGCATCACCGCCCAGGCCTTTCCACGCACCGTGCGCTTGGGCGGTGTCGACTGCGCCGCCGCCTACCTGCACGAACCCGGCGACCCCCGCGACGGCCTGTCGGTCACCGTGCCCATCTTTGCGCTCAACCAGGTCAGCGAAGAGCGCTGCGAATGGCTGGTGCCCGGCATGCTCAAAGACAAGGTGCTGGCGCTCATCAAAACCCTGCACCAGCGCCCCCGCTCGCGGCTGGTGCCGCTGCCGCAAACGGCCGAGCGCATGGCACAAGACCTGTGCACACCCGAGGCCTTTGGCCAAGGCAGTCTGACCGACGCGGTGTTGAAACGGGTACGCGACGCCACCCAACTGCCGGTGCAGCGCAACGACATCAAGGTTGACATGCTGCCGGCCCATTTGTTCATGCACCTGCGGGTGGTGGACGAGCACGGTCGCCAACTGGGACAGGGCCGCAACCTGGGCGCGCTCAAAGCGGAGCTGGGCCACCAGGCGCGCGGCGCGTTTCAGGCGCTGGCTTCGCTCAAACTCGCCAGTGTGGTGGTGCCTGGCGCCGCAGTGGGCGCGACCGCAGACACCAAGCCCGAGCCACGGTCGGTATCGTCAGCGGCCGCTCGCGTGCCGGCGCCCAGCGCCAAGGCCAGTGGCCCCAGCGCACCATCGCCGACCGAGCAGCGCCACACCCAATGGGCGTTTGGTGAGTTGCCCGAGTTGATGGAAATCCGCAAAGGCGGCCAGACGTTGATCGGTTTTCCGGCCCTGATCGACGACGGCGATGCGGTGCGCATCGAGGTGTTTGACGAGCCCGAGGCGGCTGCGGCCAAACACCGCCAAGGTCTGCGCCGCCTGTGTGCGCTCCAGATCAAAGACGCGCTCAAGTACCTGGAAAAAAACATTCCCGATTTGCAAAAGATGGCTGTGGCCTACATGCCGCTGGGCACAGCCGAAGAGCTGCGCGCCCAGATCATCGACTTGGCGCTGGACCGCGCTTTTTTGCAAGACCCTTTGCCCAGCGACGAAGCGAGCTTTCAGCTGCGCGTCCAAGAGGGTCGGGGACGGCTGACACTGATTGCCAACGAAGTGGCGCGACTGGCCGGCCTGATCCTGAGCGAATACGCCACCGCCGCCCGCAAGATCAAGGACAGCAAACACGCGCCCGAGGCCAGCGCCGACTGCGCCCAGCAGCTGCAACGGCTGGTGCCCAAGCAGTTCATCGCTACCACGCCCTGGCCGCAGTTGCAGCACTGCGCGCGCTACCTCAAAGCCATCACCCTGCGCCTGGACAAGGTGCGAGCCGATCCCGCGCGCGACGCCGCCCGCCTGGCCGAGCTGCGCCCGCAAGAACAGCGCTACTGGCGCTTGGTGGCCGAACGCAAGGGCGTGCAAGACGCGCGCATGCTGGAATTCCGCTGGCTGCTCGAAGAGCTGCGGGTGAGCTTCTTTTCCCAGGAGCTGCGCACCCCGCAGCCGGTCAGCGTCAAGCGGCTGGACAAAGCCTGGTCGCAGTTGAATCACTGAGTCCGGCGGTGTGGTGCGCGACAGCGGCGCATTGACACCCCCGCGCGCTCTTGCTGCAATGCGCGTTCTGGCGGCTGGCGTGGGCCGGCCCAAACGGAGGCGTTGCCATGGATCGACGTTCGTTTGTGCACACCTGTGCTGTGGGTTCTGGGGCCTTGGCGGCCGCGCTGTCGTCCGAAACATGGGCCGCGCAGGCGCGCCCCAAAGCCTATGCCCGGGCGTTGCTGGTCGATGAGCTGGGCGACCCGATCAAGGCCGCGGCCCTCAAAGCCCAGCACAACTATGTGTTCCATTACCCGTTTGAAGGCACACCCGCTTTTTTGCTCGATCTGGGCAAAGCCGCAGCGCCACAACGCCTGCGCACCCGCCAGGCCCAGTCCTACGACTGGCCCGGTGGGGTGGGGCCACGCCGCAGCTTGGT
>CAMBOY010000280.1 GCA_945869245.1 Hydrogenophaga intermedia | reverse complement strand
GGCGTCAGCTGCACCCGGTTGGTCACATCGCCCAGGGCGCTCTAGGCCAACGAAATCAAACGAGGCTCAGCGAACAGCCTCCCGCATCGTCACAAACTCCTCAGCCGCCGTCGGGTGAATCCCAATCGTCGAGTCAAACACCGCCTTGGTGGCCCCCGCTTTCAACGCCACCGCAAAGCCCTGCACAATCTCGCCCGCCTCGGCCCCCACCATGTGCACACCCAACACCCGGTCGGTGTCGGCGTCCACCACCAGCTTCATCAAGGTGCGCTCGGTGCTGCCTGAGAGCGTGTGCTTCAGCGCCTTGAACTCGCTGCGGAAGACGCTCACCCGGTGGCCGCGCGCCTTGGCCTGTTCTTCGCCCAAACCCACCGTGCCAATGTTGGGGTGCGTGAACACAGCAGTGGGGATCAGGTCGTAGCTCATCTGCCGCGCCGCCTTGCCGGCCGGCGGGCCAAACAGATCGTCCACCAACACCATGGCTTCGCCCAGCGCCACCGGCGTCAGCTGCACCCGGTTGGTCACATCGCCCAGGGCGTAAACCGATGGCACGTTGGTTTGGTAACGCTCGTTCACCAGCACCTCGCCTTGCGCGCCTTGGGCCACGCCCAGCGCCTCCAGCCCCAGGCCGTGCACCAAGGGTTTGCGGCCAGTGGCATAGAGCACCGCGTCCACGGTCAGCGTGTCGCCGCTGGCCAGCCGCACCTGCAGGCCGCTGGCTGTGCGGTGGATCTCCACCACATCGCTGTTTAAGCGCAGGTCCACACCGTGTTTGCCCATTTCGGCGGCCACAAAGTGGCGCACCTCGTCGTCAAAACCGCGCAGCACCTGTTCGCCCCGGTACAGCTGCGTCACCTGGGCGCCCAGACCGTTGAAGATCGACGCAAATTCGCAAGCGATGTAGCCACCGCCCACCACCAGCAGGCGCTGGGGGAAGGTGGGCAAATCGAACATGGCGTCGGATGTGTGCACCAAGTCGCTGCCCTGAAAGTGCGGCACAAAAGGTGTGCCGCCGGTGGCGATCAGGATGCGTTCGGCGCTGATGCGCTGTTCGCTGCCGTCGGCCGCACGCACACACACCTGGTGCGGGCCTTCGAGCCGGGCAAAGCCCATGAGCACAGTCACGCCGCTGTTTTTCAGCAAGTTGGCGTAGACGCTGTTGAGGCGGCTGATTTCGGCGGCGCGCCGGGCCTTGAGCGTGGCCCAGTCAAAACGCGGCGCCTCGGGCAGCGACCAGCCATAGCCAGCGCTCTCGGCAAAGGCCTCGCTGTAGTGGGCCGCGTAGCTGTAGAGCTTTTTCGGGATGCAGCCCAGCGTCACACAGGTGCCGCCCAGGCCTTCAAGCCCACGCGCTTCGGCCAGCGCCACCCGGGCGCCACGGCCCGCCGCCATGCGCGCGGCGCGCACACCGCCGCTGCCACCGCCAATCACCAGCAAATCCACATCAAAAGCGCTCATCGTCTGTACTCTGTGCAAGGTCAAAAACCCGATGGTAAGCGGCGCGGGCGGGGCGCACGGACAATCGCCGCATGACCTTCAGCGACGCTTCTGTGCCCAACGCTCCCATTGATTCAAGCGCCGTCAGCCTAGTGGTGGGCGCCAGTGGTGGCGTGGGGGAGGCGCTGGTGGCGGCCTTGCAAGCGCGTGGCGAGACGGTGTGGACTTGGTCGCGCACGGGTGACTCGCCCGTGGACATCACCGACGAGGCCAGCGTGAGCGCGGCGGCCGCGCTGCTGCAAGCGCAATTGCTAGCCGACGGGCGCACGCTGCGCCGGGTGCTGGTGGCTACTGGGGTGCTGCATGGTCAGACAGCCGACGGCCAGCCCATGGTGCCCGAGCGCAGTTGGCGCGACATGCGGCCCGAGGCACTGATGCAGCAGTTCCGCACCAACGCGCTGGGCCCCATGTTGTTGCTCAAGCACCTGTTGCCGCTGTTGCCCAAACGCGAGCCGAGCTGGGTGGCGTGTTTGTCGGCACGCGTGGGCAGTGTGGGCGACAACCGGCTGGGCGGCTGGTACAGCTACCGCGCGGCCAAGGCGGCGCTCAACCAGTTGGTGCACACGGCCGCGATTGAGCTGGCGCGCAGCCATCCGCAGGCTTGTTGTGTGGTGTTGCACCCCGGCACGGTAGACACCCCTTTGTCTCGGCCTTTTGCCAAAGCCGGTTTGCAGGTGCGCCCGCCAGCGGTGGCCGCGCAAGAGCTGCTGGCGGTGCTGGATGCGCTCAGCCCTGCGCAAACCGGTTTGTTTTTTGACCACCACGGCCAGCCGGTGCCTTGGTAAGGCCCCTCAGTGGGGTGGGCGGGGCAGGGTCCACAAACAGGCCACCACCACCCAGCCCAGCAGCGCGGTCAGGCCAATGGCTGCGCCACTCCAAGCGTCCAGCGCCAGGCCAAACAGCCAAGGCGCCGCGCCTTGGGCAAAGCGGCTGGGCAGCATGATGACGCCCAGCCGCGCGCCATAACCGTGCGGGCCAAACAGCGCCAGCGGCAAAGCGCCTTTGGCGATGGTGAGCATGCCGGCGCCCAGGCCGTGCAGCGCCACAAACAGCGGCGCCAAGGCGCCACCGCCCAGCCACAAAGCCAGCGCCCCCAGTGGGTGCCCCAGCGAGGCCAGCCGCGCGGCCACCTGCGGGTGCCAGCGCCGCAGCCAGCCCATCTCCAGCAGCCGCCCCGCCACCTGCGACGGCCCCAGCAGCGCGCCCAGGCCCACCGCAGCGGCGAGTGTCAGTCCGTGGTCTTGCAGCAAGCGCGGCAGGTGCGAGGCCATGGCGGTGACGGTGAACCAGGCCACTGCAAACGCCAAGCCCAGGCGCCACATGGCGGCGCGGATGGCGGCCGGGTCTTTCAGCACCGGCTGCGCCGGCGCCCCGGGCGCACAGACGGGCAGGGCGTCGCTGTCGGGCAGGGCCGGGGCGCGCGGAATCGACGCATTGAGCGGCAGGCCCAGCAGCAGGTGCAGCGCCGCCCACCCCAGGCAGGCGCCTTGCCAGCCCCAGTGGCCGGCCATCCAGGTGGACAGCGGCCAGCCCACGGTGCTGGCCAGGCCCGCCATCAGCGTGATGCCGGTGATGCCGTTGCGCGCGCGCTCGCCGTGCAGCCGCACCAGGGTGGCAAAAGCCGCGTCGTACAAGCCACAGCCCATGGCCAGGCCCAGCACGCCCCAGGCCAGCAGCAGCCCCCACAGGCTGTGCGCCTGCGACAGCAGCACCAGCCCCAGCGCAAACACCACATTGGTGCCCATGAGCAAAGCGCGCCCGCCCAAGCGGTCGATGTGCCGGCCGGCCCACGGGCCCAGCGGGCCAGACACCAGCAAGGCCAGCGAAAACACCGCAAACACGGTGGCGCTGGACACGCCGGTGTCGCGTGCGATGTCGCCCGCCAGCACAGCGGGCAGGTAATAGGTCGACCCCCAGGCCAGGGTCTGGCTCAGGCCCAGCGCCAGCACCGTGGGGGTCATGGGCGCGATCAGTACTGGTAGACGCCCTGACCGGTTTTGCGGCCCAGGCGGCCAGCGGCCACCATTTCACGCAGCAGCGGGCAAGCGCGGTACTTGCTGTCGCCAAACTCTTTGAGGTACACGTCCATCACCGCCAGGCACACGTCCAGGCCCACCATGTCGGCCAGAGCCAGCGGGCCGATGGGCTGGTTGCAGCCCAGCTTCATGCCGGCGTCGATGTCCTCGGGCGTGGCCAAACCTTCGGCCAGCACAAAGAATGCCTCGTTGATCATGGGCACCAGAATGCGGTTGACCACAAAACCCGGTGCGTTCTTGACCGTGATCGGGGTTTTGCCCAGCGCCTCAGCCAGCGCCTTGACGGCCGCGTGGGTGGCGTCGCTGGTTTGCAAGCCACGGATGATCTCCACCAGCGCCATCATCGGCACCGGGTTGAAGAAATGCATGCCAATAAAGCGGTCGGCGCGTTGGGTGACGGCGGCCAGTTTGGTGATGGAAATCGAGCTGGTGTTGGTGGCCACGATCACCTCGGGCGCGAGCAGCGCGTCAAGCTGCTGCAGGATTTTGACCTTCAGGCCTTCG
>CAMBOY010000279.1 GCA_945869245.1 Hydrogenophaga intermedia | reverse complement strand
CGCTGCGGTAGAAGCGGGTGGCTCCCGGTGTGCTGATCAGTGCATGGGCACCCTGACCAACGCAACCGGTGATGTGCAGGGCATCGCCGGCCACCAAGCCACCGGGCGGATGCACCAGCACGTTGTGGCAGATGCCCGGGCCTTCGGTGTAGAGCGTCTGCAACACCCGCAGTGGGCCGTTGTGGTCGAACTGCAGGGTACTGCGCCCGTTGGTGGCTTGGTAGCGCAAGTCCAGGCTGGCGTGCCAGCCGGCTCGTTGGTGGGCGACGGAGGGCAGTGGCGCGTTCATGTCCAGAAATCGCGGTGCGGCGCCAGCAGCTCGGCTTCGAGTTCGGACACTGGGCCGATCACTTCGATGGGTTTCTGCCCGCGCGCGATCAGTTCGCGGCAGGGCAGGGAGAGCGTCGGGTTTTCTGCGTGGTTGCCGGTGAGCGCGAGCAAGGCTTCTTCGCTGGCGCCATACACGATGCGACCGATGTTGGCCCAGTACGCGGTCCCGGTGCACATGGCGCAGGGCTCAAAGGTGGTGACCAGTGTGCAACCCCACAAGTAGCTGGCAGGGTAGTTCAGCGACACGGTGCGCGCGAGCGTTGCCTCGGCGTGGTGCACCGTGTCGATATTGCCCTGCTCGGCCAGCACCGTCTCGCCATCGGGCGCCACCAGCAGCGCCCCAAACGGATGCCGCCCCATCGCAGCGGCGCGCTGCGCCACCGCATTCGCGCGCCGCAGATGAGAAAGGATTTGGGCGGAGTTCATGGCAACGCAGCGTGTGTTCAAACCCAGTGGGATGGCGGGGAAGTGAGAGTCAGGGCACCGCGGAACCGGCTTCGCCGGGCCGCTGGTGCCGCCCCCCAGTGGGGGGTGTCGCCGCAGGCGACGCGGGGGGCGTTCAACCCTGGCTACCGCGATGAGCCCAACCCGTGGTGTGCTTCTCAATCCAGCTGAACAGCTCGTACATCACCATGGCCATGACACCCACCACCAGCAGGCCTGAGAACGCCAGGCCCATTTGCATGGAACTGCCGGCCGAGATCAGCAAATAGCCAATGCCTTCGTTGGCAGCGGTCATCTCGGACACGGTGGTGCCCACAAACGCCAGGGTAATGGCAACCTTGAGCGAGCCGTAGAAATAGGGCATGGAGCGCGGCAGGCCCACCTTGGTGAGCACGTCCCAGCGCTTGGCGCCCAGCACCCGCAGCACGTCTTCTAACTCCGGCTCGAGCGTGGCCAAGCCGGTGGCGATGTTCACCATGATGGGGAAGAAACTGATGAGGAAGGCGGTGAGCACCGCTGGCCCCACGCCAATGCCGAACCACACCACCAGGATGGGCACAAAGGCGGCCTTGGGCAAGGCGTTGAAGGCGGTCATGAGCGGGTACACCGCCGCATAAGCCAGGCGCGAGCTGCCGATCAAAAAGCCCAGCAGCACACCCACCACGATGGCGATGCCAAAGCCCACCATGGTGACCCAGAAGGTGCGCCAAGCGTGGCCCAGGATCACTTCCTTGAACTCAACGGTTTGTTCCCAGATGCGCGAAGGGCTGGGGAAGATGAATTCCGACACGCCAAAGCCACGGCAGATCAGCTCCCACAGCAGCACGATGACGGTCAGCAGAATGAACGGCGACCAGCGTTCGAGTTGTTTTTTGTTCATTACAAGAACTCCATAGCAAGAGGGTAAACGCAGCGAGCGGAGGGGCTTTGGGCCAGAACACCGCGGAACTGGCTTTGCCAGGCCGCTGGTGTTGCCCCCTGGGGGGTGACGGCCGTCAGGCCGGCGCGGGGGGTCATTGATTGATCGGGGTGCCGGCTTTGCGCATGGCCCCGATGTGGCCGCGCAGCTCGTGCACGATATCGGTGAACTGGGGTGTGTAGGTCACTTCCAGGTCGCGGGTGCGCGGGATCGGAATCTCGCGTTTCACCACAAAACGCCCCGGGCTCTTGCTCATGCAGTACACCGTGTCGGCCAGGAACACACTCTCGCGCAGATCGTGGGTGACGAGGATGACGTTGAAACGCTGTGCTTCCCACAGGTCGCGCAAGGTGCACCACAGTTCTTCGCGGGTGAAGGCGTCCAGCGCGCCAAAGGGCTCGTCGAGCAGCAGCATCTTGGGCTCATGAATCAGCGCACGGCAAATGCTGGCGCGTTGCTGCATGCCGCCAGAGAGTTCCCAGGGAAACTTCTTGTCCATGCCGCCCAGGCCCACCGACTCCAGCAGCTTGAGCGCCCGTTCTTCGAACTCTTTGCGGCGGTCTTTGAACTGTTGCCGAAAGGGCTCCACAATTTCCAGCGGCAGCAACACGTTGTCGAGGGTGGTGCGCCACGGCAGCAGCGAGGGCGCCTGAAACGCCATGCCCGAAATCTTCAGGGGGCCGGTGACGGGTTGCCCGTCGATGGTGATGGTGCCCCGGCTCGGCATTTTGAGGCCGGTGGTGAGCTTCATGAAGGTCGACTTGCCGCAGCCCGACGGACCCACGATGGCAATGAATTCGCCCTGCTTGACCTTGAGGTTGATGTCTTCCACCGCAAAGGTGTTCTTGGCCAGCAGTTCCTCGTTGTAGGCCAGCCAGACCTGGTCAAAATCCACAAAGGCTTTGTCGTTGGTGCTCATGGTGTGCGCTCGGAAAAAAGGGCCAGGGGCGTGTGCCGCTCTGGCCCTTGTGGGGAAAGGACAAGCTTATTTCTTGGCCGGTGGCAAGATGTTGAGTTCGGCTGCGCTGGGCAGGAAAGAGCCGTTCCACACCGCCGTCGGGTTGACGCGGGACTTGGTGCCAAACGCATCCGACACCTGCGAGGCCATCAGCGACAGACGACCGGGGTTGACCTGACCAAAGCCTTCTTTGCGGGCGTCTGGGCTGGCCACCACCGAGTCGATGGCCAGCTTCAGACGGCGCGTCTCCAGCGGCACATTGATGATGCCGTCGCGTGCGCGCACCGACGCGATGGACGCGTCCGGGTTGGCCATGACTTCCTTGGCACCCCTGGCAAAGGCGCTCAGGAACGCTTTGATGGCGGCCGGGTTGTTTTGGATCATTTTGGGGCTGGCGATGACCACGTTGCCGTAGAGCTTGACGCCGTAATTGGCGTAGGGCATGACCACAATGTCTTCGGTCTTGACGCCACGCGCTTCTAGGTTGAGCAGCGAGGTGAAGGAGAAGCCGGTGATGGCGTCGATGTCGCCGCGCACCAACATGGTTTCACGCAGTGGCGGGTCCATCGATGTCCAAGCGACGTTGCTCACGCCGTTGGCTTTTTCGAAGATTGGGAAGGCTTTGCGGCCGGCGTCGAACACGGGGGCGCCGAGCTTCTTGCCGTTGAGGTCGGTGGGTTTTTGGATGCCCGATTTTTTGAGCGCCAGCACGGCAGCGGGCGTGTTGTTGTAGACCATCATCACGGCCACCGGCTTGTTGGGAGCGTCGGGGTTGTTGGCGTGGAATTCCATCAGGGCGGCCAAATCGGCAAAGCCCATGTCGTAGGTGCCCGAGGCCACACGGGTGACGGTGCCGCCCGAGCCGTTGCCGGCGTCAATCGTCACGTCCAGGCCAGCGGCTTTGTAGTAACCCTTGGCTTCAGACTGCAAGAACAAGGCCGAAGGCCCTTCAAAGCGCCAGTCGAGCTGGAACTTGACGGGTGTTTGGGCGTGGGCCGAGGCCATGGCACCCAAGGCGAGAGCGGCGGCGGTCAGGCGGAAAAATTGGCGTTTGTTCATGCGGGGGCTCCAGCGACAAAAGGGGAAAGAAAGGTCGGCGTGATGATAAGCAGAAAAGGTGCCAGTTTTTAGGCACCGAATGGTGGCGTCAGCGATCCTATATGCACCATCTTGAATCCAGTCTGTCTGCCGTTGCACCAAGGGTCAACATGAAAAACCCTGAACTGGTGCGTTGCTCGCTGGCCCTGGGCGTGGACTGGCGGGTGTGCGCAGAGCAGGTGTTGGTATTGCATGCGATATTGAGCTTGTTTGCATTCCATCTTGTATACAATTTTGTGGGCATCACGGTGGGTTTTGCAGCGGGTAAACCCGAGTGCAACGTTTGCGCAGTGGTGCTGCAGGCGAAAAAAAAGCCCCCGTTGCGCG
>CAMBOY010000278.1 GCA_945869245.1 Hydrogenophaga intermedia | reverse complement strand
CGCTTGGACTGAGGTTGATCTGCACCCCCAAGCTTTCCAGCACATCGGCGCTGCCGCTTTTGCTGCTGACGCTGCGCCCGCCGTGTTTGCTGACCTTGGCGCCAGCGGCGGCGGCCACAAACATCGAACAGGTGGAGATGTTGAAGGTGTGCGAGCCGTCGCCACCGGTGCCAACAATATCGACCAAGTGGGTCTTGTCGGCCACGTGGACCTTGGTGGAGAACTCGCGCATCACCTGTGCTGCCGCCGTGATCTCGCCGATGGTTTCCTTCTTCACCCGCAAGCCGGTGATAAAGGCCGCCATCATGACGGGCGACATGTCGCCACTCATGATCAAGCGCATGAGGTGCAGCATTTCGTCGTGGAAGATTTCGCGGTGCTCGATGGTGCGTTGCAGCGCTTCTTGGGGGGTGATTTTGTGGGCGTTGGGCATAACGGTCTCCGGGATTCAGCGTGCAAGATTGTCGGACAGAGCCAGTTTGAGGCCAAAACCGATGAACATGGCGCCCGCTGCGCGGTCCATCCAGTGCATGGTGCGCTGCACCGCACCGACGCGGCGCGTGGCCCAGCCGGCCAGCCAGGCGTAAGCAAAGTTGATCGGCACCGAGTTCAGATTGAACAGCAGACCCAGCAGCAGAAAGACCGTCACTTTGTTGTCTGTGCCGGGGGCGATGAACTGCGGCACGAAGGCCAGGAAAAACAGGGCAACCTTGGGGTTGAGCACATTGGTCAGGAAGCCCCTGCGGTAGATGCGACCCAGATGCACAGGCGCGATATCAGCGCTCACTTGCGCCGGCACGATGACGGTACCGCCCCTCCTGGCCCACAGCAGCTTGACACCCATCCACAGCAGGTACGCCGCCCCCAGCCACTTGAGCGCGGTGAAAGCGGCGGCCGAGGTGGCCAGCAGCGCACCCACACCCAAGGCCGCCGCCAGCACATGGACAAAGCAACCGCTGACAATGCCCAGTGCCGCCACCATGCCCGCGCGCACGCCGCCCTTCAGCGCGCTGCTGACGATGTAGAGCACGTCTGGGCCGGGTGTGAGGTTGAGCAGCCAGCCGGCGGCGATGAACATCAGCAGTTGCGGTGTGTCGGGCATGTCGATCTAGACGCGCTGTTCAGTAAGGGCCGGAGCGGCCCGCAACCGATGGGTGTGCCGGGGCTTCGGCGAAGAAGCGGCGCACGGTGGCCACGGCATGGTCAATGCCGGCGGCGTCCACGTCGAGGTGGGTGACAAAACGCAGACCGATCAGACCGGTGGCCAGTACGCCATTGGCTTTGAGAAACGCCAGCAAGGCCGGACCACGGCCACTGGCCACATCGACGAACACGATATTGGTTTCGGCCGACTTGACCGTCAGGCCGTCGATGCCGCGCAGGCCCTCGGCCAGTCGCCGCGCGTTGGCGTGATCGTCGGCCAGGCGCTCTACATGGTGGTCCAGCGCGTGCAAGGCACAGGCCGCCAGCAGACCTGCTTGGCGCAAACCACCACCCGCCATCTTGCGGATACGTCGGGCGCGGGCGATCAGCTCGGTCGAGCCGCACAGGGCTGAACCGACGGGTGCGCCCAGGCCTTTGCTGAAGCAGACCGACAGGCTCTCGAAGTGGTCCGCGATGGCGCGCAGACGCTGCAGCGCGGTCTGGTCGGTGGTGGCCGAGGCCACCGCCGCGTTGAACACACGCGCGCCGTCCAGATGCGTGTTCAAGCCACGCTCACGCGCCAGCTCGGTGGCGCTGCGCAGATACGCGTCGGGCATCACATGACCATTCCAGGTGTTTTCCAAGCACAGCAGTCGGGTGCGCGCAAAGTGTGGGTCGTCGGGCTTGATGGCGGCTGCGATGTCACTCAAGGACATGCGGCCCTGTGCGTCTTGCGTCAACGGCTGCGGCTGCACGCTGCCAAACACGGCGGCGCCGCCGCCTTCATAGCGGTAGGTGTGGGCGAGCTGGCCGACGATGTACTCGTCGCCCCGGCCACAGTGCGCCAAGATGCCGCAGAGGTTGCTCTGTGTGCCCGAGGACATGAACAACGCCGCCTCTTTGCCGGTCAAGGCCGCGATGCGCTCTTGCAGCGCGTTGACGGTGGGGTCGTCACCGAACACGTCGTCGCCCAGCGTGGCGGCCATCATGGCCGCTCGCATGTCAGGGGTGGGTTGGGTGACGGTATCGCTGCGCAGATCGACCGTGGTCATGTGGGCTTCGGCAATGGCGCCCCGGATGGGGTGGGCTGGGTTGAATGACGGCTGTGGTCTGCGATGTTACCTATGCGGGCAAGCAACAGAGCGGGCCATGACGTATCTGTCCACTTCAAAGAAACTGAGGCGCAAAAAAAAGAGCCGAACGTCACCGCTCGGCCCCTGTGCAATGTGACACCGCTAGTGGTAACGATGCCTCGGCTCAGTCTCAGTTAAAGGATATAGGCCCGATGTTCAAGCCATTGGGATAACGGCCAGTCGGCGCATTCACCGCTGTGGTCTTGTTGAGGTTGGCGGTTGTCACCTGCACATGCACCGACTTCACGCCGGTGGCCAAGATGGCGGAGGCGGTGTTGAGGTTCGGCTGACCACAGTCCTGGCGCACCACCATGCTCGACAAAGCGAGTGTGTAGGTTTGCGCTCCGGCGCCAGTCACCTGGAACTGCCTTTGTACTTCCGGAATGCACCCACCCGCCACGGCCGGAGCCTGCATGATCAAGTCGAAATTGGGGCGCGGGTTCTGGTTGACAAGCTCGTCGTTGCCCCAGACCGAAATCCGGATGTTCGAATAACTCGACACGGCGGCGGTTCCATTGCCCGGTGCATTGACGAACGCACCAAAACCCCAGTCGGTAGGCAACAGGCCATAGCCAAAGTAGAAGTTGGGTGTTGCATCGCCAGCGGCCAAACCGCTCCACCAATCCAGTGCACCGTCAGCGGCATAGCGGCCAGCATCCCCACCCTGTGTGGTGCGCCACGGTGGCGATTCGGTGTAGTTGCTCGCGAAGGTCAACGGAGATCCACCAGCACCGCCGCCACCACCAGAAGCGGATCCATGGAAGTAGATGTTGTCGACGTACAGGGAGCCCACAGTGCCCGGCTCCAGCTTGATCTGACTCGCTTGCGACAAGTCGGGCGATGTGAACTCGCTCAGATCAATCTCAATGGTGTTCCATTGCCTTGCCGTGAGCGGTTTTGTGATGCCATTTTCACGACCTCCGCCAATCAGTGAGACCTTGACACTCGTCACGTCAGCGGACCACACATTCAGATGCACTTTACCGAAGGTGGAGACGTTTTGCGGATTGGTTTCCCAAGTGATACCTTGGTAGCGGCGATTGGCATCGGCGAACTGGTACCTTTGTACGTTGTTGCCCGCAATCGTCACCGCCGCTCTGGTAACGGTCCCTTCTTGACCCCAGTCAGGTGCCATGTCCAGACCGGACACCGAGGCGGCGTCACTGAAAATGCGCAACGCACCCGATGGCACAACGGTTGTCGGTGCGCACGTCGGCTCGGTGGTTCCGCAGCTGGGGCTGCTGCTACCGGTGCCATGGAAGTAGATGTTGTCCACATACAAGGTGCCGGCGGTGGTCGGCTCCAGTTTGATTTGGATCGCCTGTGTCAAATTCGTTTGCGTGAACTCGCTGAGATCGATGTCGATGCTGTTCCATTCGCCGGCGGTCAGCGTCTTGGTGACTGCGGTTTCCTGGCCTCCCCCGATGAGAGACACCCTCACACTCGTGATGCCAACTGACCACATATCGAGATGCAGCTTGCCTCGGCTGGACACGTCTTGTGGGCTTGTTTCCCACGTTATGCCCTGGTAGAGGCGGTCGGGCCCCAAGAACACGTACTTTTGAGCGTTGTCACCGGCAATGCTGGCAGCCTGGCGTGTGACGAGCCCCTCCTGGCCCCAGTCAGGAGCCATGTCCAGACCGGCGATGGAAACTGCGTCGCTGAAGATGCGCAGCGCGTCCGACGGAATCGCGGTGACGGGAGCGCATGTCGGCTCGGTGGTGCTACACACAGGCCCGGTGGCTGTATTGAAAGACTGTGTCACTGTGGGGCCAGACTTGTTCATGTTGCCGGCGGCGTCGCTGA
>CAMBOY010000277.1 GCA_945869245.1 Hydrogenophaga intermedia | reverse complement strand
CCTGCACACACAAGGTGCAGTCGATGCATGAGCCTAAGCCCACCGTGGCCGGGTCGCTGCCTTTTTTGCGCGCGCCGCGCGGCTCGCCCCTGGCTTCGTCGTAGGTGACGATCATGGTGTCTTTGTCGAACATGGCGCTTTGAAAGCGCGCGTACGGACACATGTATTTGCACACCTGTTCGCGCATAAAGCCGGCGTTGCCATAGGTGGCAAAACCATAAAAGAAAACCCAGAAGGTCTGCCACGGCCCCAGCGCCAGGGTCCAGCTCAGCTCGGCCAGTTCACGGATGGGGGTGAAATAGCCGACAAAGGTGAAACCGGTCCACAACGAGAACACGATCCACAGCGTGTGCTTGAGCCACTTTTTTCCGACCTTGCCCATGGACATATCGGATTTGTCCAAGCGCATGCGAGCCGAGCGGTCGCCCTCGACTTGCTTTTCTATCCAGAGAAAAATCTCGGTGTAGACGGTTTGTGGGCACGCGTAGCCGCACCACAAACGTCCCGCAATAGCGGTAAACAAAAACAAGGCCAGGGCGGAAATGATCAACAGCCCGGTCAGGTAGATGAAGTCCTGGGGATACAACACCAGGCCAAAGATATAGAAGCGGCGCGCCTCCAGATCAAACAGCACCGCTTGGCGGTTGTTCCACACCAGCCAAGGCAGGCCATAGAACACCAGCTGGGTCAGCCACACCGTGATCCAGCGCCATTTAGAGAACAACCCCGCCACCGCACGCGGGTAAATCTTCTGCCGCGACTGGTAGAGCGAAATCACCACTTCTTCGGTGGCCGAGGTGTCGACGGGTTCGGTGGCTTGGCTCACAAGGGTTCCAGACAAAAGCCAAGAAGGGGCTGACGCCACCTTCTTGGCGCGGTTGCTTTTAGTTGCCGGCTTTGCTCGACAGACTCATGACATAGCCCGTCAACACATGGATTTGCGCCTCGTTCAGCAGTGCCGCCTGCGACGGCATGTGGTTGTTGAAACCACCGGTGATGGCTTTGACGATGGCCTCTTCTCCCCAACCATGCAGCCAGACGCCGTCGGTCAGATTGGGCGCACCCATGGCCGTGTTGCCTTTGCCGTCCATGCCGTGACAGGCGGCGCAAGTGCCATATTTAGACTTGCCCAAGGTGGCGCGCACGCTGTCGTGCGGCGTACCCGACAAACTCATCACATAGTGCGCCAGGTTGCGCACATCGTCGGCAGAGCCCACGGCCTCGCCAAGCGCAGGCATCACGCCATTTCGCCCCTCGGTGATGGTGGTTTTGATAGCGGTCGCATCGCCCCCATACAGCCAATCGCCATCGGCCAGGTTGGGAAAGCTGCGCGAGCCCCGGGCATCCGAGCCGTGGCACTGGGCACAGTTGTTCATGAACAGGCGCTCGCCAATGGCCATGGCCTGCGGGTCCTGGGTCAGCTGTGCGGGGTCCACACTGGTGAACTTGGCGTACAGCGGAGCGATGGTGGCTTCCATCTTCTGCACCTCTGCTGTGTGCTGCCCTTGCGAGGACCAGCCCAGCGCACCCTGGAACTTGCCAAAGGTGGGATAGAGCGCACCGTAAACCAGCGCGAATATGCAGGTGATGATGAAGAGATACACCCACCACTTGGGCAGCGGGTTGTTCATCTCCTTGAGGTCTTCGTCCCACACGTGGCCGGTGGTGTTGTCCTCGTGGGTGGCGGCCTTGGTGGTGCCGCTGATCCACAGCAACACCAAGCAGGCGATGATGCTGATCAGGGTGCCGCCCGCCACAAACAGGTGCCAGAAGTCGCTTGTAAAGTCACTCATGATGGTTCTCTTGTTGGGGGCTCAGTCGTCTTGGAGGGGCAATCGCGCAGCTTCGTCGAAGCGCTCTTTGTTGCGCTTGGACCAAGCCCAAAACACAATGCCCACAAAGCTCAGCAGACTCAGTACCGTGACGGCGCTGCGCATGTCGTTGATATCCATGACTGGCCTCCGTGTTTATTTGCGTGCGGTGCCCAGCACCTGCAGATAGGCGATCAGGGCGTCCATCTCGGTTTTGCCTTTGACAGCGTCGACCGATCCAGCGATTTCCTCGTCGGTGTACGGCGCGCCCAGGGAGCGCAGCACCTCCATGCGCTTGGGCATTTCAGCGGCGTTGACCGTTTTTCTCTCGAGCCAAGGATAGGCCGGCATGTTCGACTCGGGCACCAGATCGCGCGGATTGATCAGGTGCACTCGGTGCCATTCGTCGCTGTAGCGACCACCCACGCGGTGCAGGTCGGGACCAGTGCGCTTGGAGCCCCACTGGAATGGGCGGTCGTACACAAACTCACCGGCCACCGAATACGGACCGTAACGCAGGGTCTCGGCCTGGAAGGGGCGAATCATCTGCGAGTGGCAGTTGTAGCAACCCTCTTTCACGTACACATCGCGACCAGCGATCTGCAGCGCCGTGTAGGGCTTGAGCCCTTCAATCGGTTGGGTGGTCGACTTCTGGAAGAACAGCGGAACAATCTCCACCAGACCGCCCACCGCCACCACCAGGGTGATGAGGACGATCATCAGGAAGTTGTTGGTCTCGATCCGGGCGTGTCCGGTCGGTTTTTCATTGCTGGCCATGTTGTTCTTCTCCTCAAGCGTGAGCGGGGTTGATGGCGGGAATGCGCACCGGCTCGATGCGGCCTTGGCGTGCGGTCATCACCACGTTCCACAGCATCACCACCATGCCGAACAGGTAGAGCGCACCGCCCAGCAGGCGGATCACATAGAACGGGAAAGTGGCTTTCACCGACTCGACAAAGGTGTAGGTCAGGGTGCCATCGGGGTTGATGGAGCGCCACATCAGGCCCTGCATCACACCGGCAATCCACATGGCGGCGATATAGAGCACGATGCCGATGGTGGCGGTCCAGAAGTGCAGTTCGATGGCGGGCACCGAATACATCTTCTTCTGGCCGAACAGGCGTGGGATCAGGTAGTACAGCGAGCCCATGGACACCAGACCCACCCAGCCCAAGGCGCCGGAGTGCACGTGGCCAACCGTCCAGTCGGTGTAGTGGGAGAGCGCGTTGACGGTCTTGATCGACATCATCGGACCTTCGAAGGTGGACATGCCGTAGAACGACAGGGACACGATCAGGAAGCGCAGGATCGGGTCGTCGCGCAGCTTGTGCCAAGCGCCCGAGAGGGTCATGATGCCGTTGATCATGCCGCCCCAGCTGGGGGCCAGAAGAATCAGGGAGAAGACCATACCGACCGACTGGGTCCAGTCGGGCAATGCGGTGTAGTGCAGGTGGTGCGGGCCCGCCCACATATAGGTGAAGATCAGGGCCCAGAAGTGCACGATCGACAGGCGATACGAGTACACCGGTCGCTCGGCCTGCTTGGGGATGAAGTAGTACATCATGCCCAGGAAGGCGGCGGTCAGGAAGAAGCCCACCGCATTGTGGCCGTACCACCATTGAATCATGGCGTCCTGTACACCGGCATAGACCGAGTACGAGTGCGTGAGGCTGGTAGGGATCTGCAGATTGTTGACGATGTGCAGCAATGCCACCGCAATGATGTACGCCCCGAAGAACCAATTGGCGACATAGATGTGCTTGACCTTGCGGGTGCCCACGGTACCGAAGAACACCACCGCATACGACACCCAGACCGCCGTGATGAGCAGGTCGATGGGCCAAATCAGTTCAGCGTACTCTTTGCTTTGGGTCAGCCCCATGGGCAAGGTAACCACTGCAGCAAGAATCACCACATTCCAGCCAATCATGGTGAACCAAGCCAAGGCCGGCGCAAACAGCGTGGTCTGGCAGGTGCGCTGCACCACGTAGTAGCTGGTGGCAAACAGCACCGAGCCGCCAAAGGCGAAGATCACCGCATTGGTGTGCAGCGGTCGCAGACGACCATAGCTCAGCCACTCGACGCCCATATTGAGCTCGGGCCAGGTCAGCTGGGCGGCGATGATCACCCCCACCAGCATACCGACCACGCCATACACCACGGAGGCGATGGCAAACCAGCGCACCACGCTGTCGTTGTAGACCGCGTTCGAGCCAGTCTGTGTTGTTGCGGACATAAAAAAAACTCCTCAGGATGACACCGCTGAGGAGTTTCTCTGACGAGCGGTCGAACCGCCTTGACTTATGTCAACTCAACGAT
>CAMBOY010000276.1 GCA_945869245.1 Hydrogenophaga intermedia | reverse complement strand
AAGTGCTGGCCTCCAGCGTCAAGATGGCGCGCTCGGGCCTGGGCAAGTCGGACAAGCCGATCGGCGCCTTCCTGTTCAGCGGCCCCACCGGTGTGGGCAAGACCGAAGCCGCCAAGCAGCTGGCCTACATCATGGGCATCGACCTGATCCGCTTCGATATGTCCGAGTACATGGAGCGCCACGCCATCAGCCGTCTGATTGGCGCGCCCCCCGGCTATGTGGGCTTTGACCAGGGTGGTCTGCTGACCGAAGCCGTCACCAAGAAGCCGCACTGTGTGCTGCTGCTCGACGAAATCGAGAAGGCGCACCCGGACATCTTTAATGTGCTGCTGCAGGTCATGGACCATGGCACCTTGACCGACAACAACGGGCGTAAGGCCGACTTCCGCAATGTGATCATCATCATGACCACCAACGCGGGCGCCGAGACCATGAACAAGGCGACGATTGGGTTCACCAACCCGCGCGAAGCCGGCGACGAGATGGCCGACATCAAGCGCCTGTTCACGCCCGAGTTCCGCAACCGCCTGGACTCGATCGTGAGCTTCAAGGCCCTGGACGAAAACATCATCCTGCGGGTGGTGGACAAGTTCCTGTTGCAGCTCGAACAGCAGTTGTCCGAGAAGAAGGTGGAAGTCACCTTCACCGACGACCTGCGCCGGCACTTGGCCAAGAAGGGTTTCGACCCGCTGATGGGCGCGCGGCCGATGCAGCGCCTGATCCAGGACACCATCCGCAAGGCGCTGGCCGACGAGTTGTTGTTTGGTCGTCTCACCGACGGCGGCCGTCTCACGGTCGATATCGAGCACAAGAAGGACGAGGCCGGCAAGGACACCAGCGAGGTCAAGCTCGACATCCAGCCGCTGCCCAAGAAAGAGGGCAAGGCCAAGCCAGAGGAAACCACAGCGGCCGATTGACGTCGGCCTCTTGTAGGCAAAGAAGCCCGGCGCCGCCGGGCTTCTTTGTGGGTTTGAGTCTCGCGCAAGACACGTTCGCTCACAAGCTGCAGCCAGCGCCACTGGCGTTACCCCGCCGATAGGAGTACCGTCGCAGGGCAATATTGCAATGTCTGTTGTGAGGTGTGTATGCAGTCCAGCAATCGTCGGGTATTCATGATGCAAGTGGTCGCCGGTTCTGCCGTCTTGGCCACCGCGTCGGCGCAAGCCCAGTCGGCACCCATGGTCAACGAGAAAGACCCACAAGCCATGTCGCTGGGGTATGTGGCCGACACCACCAAGGTCGACGCCAAAAAATTCCCCAAGCACGCGGCCACCCAAAAGTGCAGCAACTGCGCTTTGTTTGTCGCCAAGCCCAATGCGACAGCGGGCGCATGCGGTATTTTTGCGGGCAAAGCGGTGGCCGCCAACGGCTGGTGCAGCGCCTACGCCGCCAAGAAGACCTAAGCCCCTGGGCGCGCGCGGCCCTGTGGCCTAGCGCGCGGTGGCCCAGCGTTGTCTGAGGTAGGTCATGTGAGCCGCGCCGGAGGCGGCCAAGTAGCCGGCGCCCCACCACCAGTCGGCGCCCTGCAGCGCGCAGCGCAAGGCCAGCATCAGGCACAGGCCCGATACCAGGTTCCAGGCGTAGCGGCTGGGGTGTAGGCCCCGGCCGGTGCGGCGGTGGTAGAGCGCCAACAACAGCCATTCCAGCAGCGTGATGGCAATGGCCCAGTCGACCAAGGTGGCCTGGGTCCAGAGTGTGGGCAGCGACACGGTGGCAGTCAGCTCCAAGTGGGCCGCGTCATACCCGCGCCAGCCCAAGCAGGTGGGCCACGTCTTTGATGAAGATCCGCACATGGGCCATGGGCTTTTTGCGCACCAAGACCTTGTTCATATACGACTCAAAGGTCAGTTGTTGCACGTCGCGGTCTTCGCAGATTTTGACGAAGCGCTCGCGGCGCTTTTCGCTGCCATACCAAAACCATTGCATCACGCCCAGCACCCAAAACACGGTGCCGTGCAGTTGCATGAAGCGTTTGCGCGCCAAGCGCAGCGACTGTGCCTTGCCCGTGAGCAGCATGGTCTGCACGGCTTCGGCGGCCAGCTGGCCACCCAGCATGGCGTAGTAAATGCCTTCGCCCGAGGCGGGTGCCACCACCCCGGCCGCGTCACCGGCGAGCACCACGTCGCGGCCGTTGTCCCAGCGCGGCAGTGGCTTCATCGGAATGGGTGCGCCTTCGCGGCGCAAGGTCTCGCAGTCGGTCAGTCCGGCCGCCTGGCGCATGGACTGCACCGACGCGCGCAAGGAAAACCCGCGATCGGCGCTGCCGGTGCCCACGCTCAAGGTGTCGCCATGGGGGAAGACCCAGCCGTAAAAGTCGGGGGAGAAGCGGCCCTGGTAGTACACGTCGCAGCGGCTGTCGTCGTAGTCGGCGCCGCGTTGCTCGGGGCTGGGTGCGCGCAGAATCTCGTGGTAGGCGAACACATAACGGGTGCGCTCGGCGCCCGGCACACCGCCTTGGCGCGCCACTTCCGAGCGGGCGCCGTCGGCGCCCACAATGCAGCGGGTGCGCACACTGTGCAGCACGCCTTCGCCAGTGGCATTGCGCTCCTGCACCCGGTAGTGCACCACCGCCAGACCATCGTCGGTGTGGTCAATGGCGGTGAACTGCCCGGTGCGGCGCTGCGCACCGGCCGAGGCCGCGCGTGCGCGCAGCCATTCGTCGAACTGGTCGCGGGTGACCATGCCGACAAAGCCGTTGTCGATCGGAATGTCCACCCGGTGGTTGGACGGCGCGATCATGCGCGCGCAGCGCGCTTTGGCCACCAACAGACTGTCGGGGATATCAAAGTCTTTGATCAGACGCGGTGGAATGGCGCCGCCACAGGGTTTGATGCGACCCGCGCGGTCGAGCAAGAGCACCGAACGGCCGAGCTTGGCCAGTTCGTGGGCGGCGGTGGCACCGGCGGGGCCGCCGCCCACTACCACCACATCAAAAATTGGGTCTGTCATGGGCTGGACCTCGGGTTGGTGCCAACAGCCAAGGCTGTGGCGTGGAATCGGGATGGCCGCGCGCTTGCTCGCGCCACCGCCTTGGTGTGCGGTGCCAAGCGCCAGGCCAGTGCCGCAGAGAACACAAACAAGGCGGCCTCTGCGCCAAACACCGTGGCGTAGGCGACACCGGGCGCAGCGATGAGCCAATGCGCCAAATCGCTGGCTGCGGTGCCCACCAGGCCACCCAGTCCAAAGGCGATGGCTTGGGCCGCGCCCCACAGACCCATGCGCACACCCTCGCGCGACGAGCGTCCTTCGCTGGCCAGTCGCATCATGGAGCCGATGGCGCCAATCGAGAACGCGCCGTTGGCCACGCCCAAGGCAAACACATTGGCTTGCAAGGGCCAGGGGTCGCCCAGCGCGCCCGCTGCCACCAGTCCCAGCAGGGCCAGCGCCGAGGCCAGACAGCCCCCGATGGTCCAGCCGCGCAACGAGCCCAGAGCCCGCCAAGCGGGCATACGCGACGCCAGCGCGCCCGACAGCGCCACCAGCAGCATGCCGACGAGCACACCGCCGTGCTGGACGCCAGAGAGCTGGGTCGACGCCCCAGGGCTGTAGCCAAACACGGTGCCGGCAAAGGGCTCCAGAATCAGGTCTTGCGCGCTGTAGGCCAGCATGGAGACAAACACAAAAATGGTGAAGCGCCGCGCCACCGGCTCTTGCCACACCTGGCGCAGCGCCTCTCGAAAACTCGGCCGGCTCTGCGCGTCCAGGGGCACGGCTGCAGCGACCGGCGCGGCGGGTGCTGCGCCTTCCAGGCGGTAGAGCGCCAGCAGGGTCAGGGCCACCGCCAGTACCGACACGGTGCTCGACACCCACAACAAGCGCTCGGGCGAGTAGGGTTCGAGCCAATGGCCGGCCAGCCCAGCGGTGATGGCAAAGCCGGCGATCATCATCATCCAGACCAGGGTGGCGGCACCGGCGCGGCGTGCCTCGGGCACGCGTTTGGCCAGCATCACCAGCAGCGAGGTACCGCTGGCGCTCACACCCAGGCCTACTAGGGAGAAGGCCAGCACCGCCAACGCCACGCCAGCCGGCCGGTTGCTGGCCATCCAGACGGTGGCCAACGCGGCCAGCACGCCGCCCACGGCCAACACCACCATGCCGCCCACAATCCACGGGGTGCGCCGCCCGCCCATGTCCGAGCCGT
>CAMBOY010000275.1 GCA_945869245.1 Hydrogenophaga intermedia | reverse complement strand
AGCGCGCGGGCTCTGACAAGCGCAAATCAGGGCAGCGCTCGCGCAGCGCCGTGAGCACCGCGCGCAGCTCCAGCCGCGCCAGCGGCGCGCCGATGCAAAAGTGCAGGCCGGCGCCAAAGCTGGCGTGGTTGCGCACCGGGCGGCTGGGGTCGAAGCGGTCTGGCTCTGGCCAGACCTCGGGGTCGTGGTTGGCGGCGCCCAGCAGCAGGCCCACCTGTTCGCCACGCTTGAATGGGTGGCCAAACACCTCCACGTCTTCCATTGCGTAGCGGGTGAACAGGTGCAGCGGCGGGTCGAAGCGCAAGGTTTCTTCGACCATGCCATCCAGCGTGTCGGTGTTGAGTGCGGCCCAGGCGCCGTGTTCGAGCAGGGTTTTGACGCCGTTGCCAATGGCGTGCACCGTGGCTTCGTGGCCGGCGTTGAGCAGCAGCACCACGGTGGTGATCAGCTCGTCCATGCTGAGTTTGTCGCCATCGGCTTCAGCGGCCAGCAGCTCGCTGATGAGGTCGTGGCCGGGTGCGCTGCGCCGCGCTTCGGCCAGGCCTCGGATATATGCCGAGAAGGCCAGCGTGGCGGCCACCGCGCGGTCTTCCATGGCTCGGTCGCGTTTGGCTTGGTACATGCCCACCATGTCGTGCGACCACTGCAGCAGCTGCGGCGCCATGCTCTCAGGCACGCCGATCATGCGGGCAATCACAATCACCGGCACCCGTTCGGCCAAGGCGGGCAATAGGTCAAACGGCCCGTCGGGAAAGGCGTCGATCAGCTGGTGCGCCAGGCTCAGCACCTCGCCCTCCAGCGCCTCGATGCGCCGCGATGTGAAGGCGCGCAGCACCAGCGAGCGCAACCGGGTGTGGGTGGGCGGCTCGCGCTCGAGCATGGAGCGCGATTCAAAGTCGTAAAACGGTTTCAGGTGCGCGGGGCGTTCAGGCACGCAGCCGCTGGGCGCTTCGCGGCCAAAGCGGCGGTCGCGCAGCACGGTGTTGACCACCTCAAAACGCGCCGACACCGGCATGCCGTACTCGGCCCACCACAGCAGCGGCTCGTGTCGCCACTGGCGGTAGGTGGCATAAGGGTCTTGCACAAAGGCGCTGTCGCAGGGGTTCTGGTGGACGGTTTGCATGGCGCGAGCTTAGCGCGACCATGTGCGCCATGGACACCATGTTTGAGCCACGCCGCCTGCGCGTTCAGCGCAACCCCATGCAGTTGGCGTAGAAGGTGGTGGTGGCAGGCCAGTCCGAGAACACACCGATCACACCCACGTCCTTGGCCAGCACATGCAGCATCTGCAGCATGTCGCCCTCGCGCCGCACTGCGCTGTCGAAGGTTTGGAAGTACCAGCCGTTGTTGCCGTCGGCCAGGATGCCCGAGCGCTCCAGCGTCCAGGTGATGAGCTGCAGGTCGGCGGCCTGGGCGTCCTTGGCGGCTTGCGAAGGCACGATCTGTCCGTTCTCTGTTGCCAGCAAACCAAACAGTGGGGGCGCCCAGATGCGGATGCCCTGGTCCCGGTAGCGCTTGAGGGTGGCCAGGTTGGGCAGGTCGGCGGCCTTGTTGGCGCCATCGAGGTAGACCGCCTGGCGCCCAAATGCCGGTTCGCGCTGCACCCAGTAGAGCACGTCGCCAATGTCGAACGATTGCGGGTACACCTGCTCCGGCAACACACCGGCCTGCTTGTATTCGTCGATCAGCTTCTGGGCGTAGGCCTGCTGGCTGAAACCGTCAAACGGCATGGGCACGCTCGCCGACTTGAGTTCGGGCGTCATCTTCACCCCGAGCTGCTGGAACAGGCGAATGCTCTCGGCATGGGTCATCAGTGTGCCGCTCGACGGGCCCGCATACAGGTCGGTGCGCCAGGGCGCGGTGCCGTTCACATACTGCGCGGGCGTGCGGGCTGCGGGGTTGAACGCGTCCATTTTGCCCCGCAGCGTCTTGAATTCGGCCAGGGTGATGTCGCTGGTGCGGCATTCCGCCCTGGCCGGCTGCAGCACCCGGCCGTCGCTGTCGAGCACCGCAGGCACAAAGGGCTGGGTGCATTGGGCGGCCAGTGGCGTGAGCAGGATGTTGGTGGTGGTGTGCAGGTCGTTTTGTGCATGGCGGCAGACCAGGGCCTTGTCGCGGGTGAAGGTCACATCGCATTCGAGCACGCCCGCACCCATACGCGCTGCCGCAGTGTAGGACTCGCGGGTGTGTTCGGGAAACTGCCGTGGCGCGCCACGGTGGCCGATCGAGAAGCTACTGGGTACGAAGCTGCTGCGGTCGGCACACTGCTGCAGGCGCTGCTTGAGCGGCCCGTCGGCCATGTCGTCGACCAGAAAGAAAGGGCGTGGCCCAAGCTGCACCGGCAGCGCGCGCGGCGGCGCGCTCTGCGCGAGCACACCCGACAAGGACAGGGACAGCCCGAGGCCGACCAGACAACGGCGAAACAGCGACATAAGAACCTCCTTGGATGCATCGACATGGGCCCCACAGCGCCATGGCTCTGGCGCTGTGGGGTGCCCCCATCATCCGGTGGTTTCGCGAAGTCTGTGTGACGCTGCGCCCAACGGCAGTGGCCCACCGCCACCGGCGATCAGACTTTCGAGAAGTCGGGCTTGCGCCGTTCCATAAAAGCAGAAAACGCTTCGCGCGCGGCAGGCTCGCGCAGCATGCGGCCAAAGCTGGCGCCTTCCTCGGCCATCACCGCCATCACCTGTGGTGCGTTGCCTTTTTTCATCAGGCGCTTGGTTTCCACCAGCGACGACAGCGGCTTGGCCGCGAGTTTGCGCGCCACGCTTTGGGTGTAGTTGGTCACTTCGCTGGGCGCGAGCACCCGGTTGACCAGGCCAACTTCGAGCGCGGCCTCGGCCATAAAGGGCTCGCCCAGCAACAGCGCTTCGGCGGCGCGGTGGTAACCCATCAGTTGTGGCACCAGCAGGCTCGACGCGGCTTCGGGGCACAGGCCCAGGTTCACAAACGGCATCGAGAAAGCCGCGTTGTCGCCGGCGTAGACCAGGTCGCAGTGCAGCAGCAGGGTGGTGCCAATGCCGACCGCTGGCCCGCACACCCCCGCCAGCAGCGGCTTGGGGAAGGTGGCGATGGCGCGCAGGAAGCGGAACACCGGGGCGTCTTCGCCAGCGGGCGGGTTGTTCAAAAAGTCGCTGATGTCGTTGCCAGCCGAAAAAATGGTTTCATGGCCCTGGAACACCACACAGCGCACCGCCGTGTCGTCGCGGGCGGCTTCGACCGCGTCGGCCAGGGCGGCGTACATGGCGGCGGTGATCGAGTTCTTTTTGTCGACCCGGTTGAAGGTCAGGGTGGTGATGCCGTCTTCGGTGTGGATGAGGATGTCGCTCACGGGGTCATTCCTTGTAGTACTGGGTTTGGTGGGTGCTGGCCAGCAGGCGCCCGCAGGCGCTCCAGAGCTGGCCGCTTTGGTCGGCAAATCCGTGCGCAAAGGCCTGGGCGCGCGCCTGAGCCAAGAGCCAGCCCGAGTTTTCTGCGGCCAAGTCTTGCGCGCTGGCATGGTAATAGACCGTCATGCTCACCGTGCCGGCGGGCACCCGGGTGGCGCGCGCGAGCCAGACGCGCGGGAAAAACACATCGGCCATGGCGGTGAGCGAGAGCAGGTCGAGTGCGCGCGGTTGCGCGTCGCGCACCCACAGCAGGCTGTTGGCCTCGGCCTCTTGACCTTCCCACACCATGGGCAACATGCCTTGCAAGAAGCGCCAGTCGTATTGGCCAATCCACGGCACCGGCGGCTTCATGCGCGGGGCGGGCAGGGCGTCGGCCTGCGCCACCGCCGGCGCTGGGCTGTCGTTGCGCGACCAGGTGTTGCGCGGCACAGCGGTGACCAGCGTGGCGGTGAGCACCGGCTGTGGATCGCCGCCCTGGGTGATGTCGATGGTCCAGTGCTGGGTCGAGCGGTTGGTGCGCACCGGCGTGGCCCGCACGGTGAAGGCGCCCTCGGCCAGTGCCGCACAGAAATTCACCGTCAGCGCCACCGGCTCACCCAGACGCGCCGGGTGCTGCAACACCGCATTCACCACCGTGGCGGCCGTCAGTCCACCAAACGGCCCCACCATAGTGGCGTCGGCGGCCGAAGTCGCGCCCTGAAACACTCCCTCACCACAAGGGGTGAGGGCGATGGCTTGGTCACTGGGGTGCAT
>CAMBOY010000274.1 GCA_945869245.1 Hydrogenophaga intermedia | reverse complement strand
GCGGTGCTGCATGGCCACGCGGTGGTGTTGATCTATGCCCAGTGGGCGCAACAAGCGGCGTCGGGCGCCGCCCATCTGCGGGCCTGTGGTGTGGCCCCGGGTGACCGGGTGGCCTTGTTTCTACCCAACCACCCAGACTATCTGGTGTGGCTCTACGCCATCTGGTGGGCCGGCGCGGTGGCGGTGGCGATCAACGCCAAACTGCACCCGCGTGAGGTGGCTTGGATTGTGGGCAACGCCGACGCCCGGCTGCTGCTGACCCACAGCGAGCCACTGGGTGAGCTGCAAGCGCTGAGAGCCGATATGCCTGCCACGCTGCAACTGCTGGCCCACGACAGCGCCGACGCCACGCAGGCGCTGCAGGGCGCGGGCCTGCCACTGCAGGAGCGTGACCCCACCGATCTGGCCTGGCTGTTCTACACCTCGGGCACCACCGGCCGCCCCAAAGGCGTGATGCTGAGCCACCGCAACCTGACCGCCATGATGGCGAGCTACCACCAGAGCGTGGAGCGGCCGCAAGCCGATGACGTGATGGTGTATGCGGCGCCGATCTCACATGGCGCAGGCATGTACCACTTCGCACAAATGCCGCTGGCCGCACGCCACCTGATCCCGGCCAGTGGCGGGTTTGATGCGGCCGAGCTGGTGGCCCTGTCGCAGCGCTGGGGCCAGCTGGTGCTGTTTGCCGCACCCACCATGGTCAAGCGCTTGGTCGATCACATCGACACCAACGGCACACCAGCCGATGGCTTCAACACCTTGATTGTCGGTGGCGCGCCAATGTACGCCGCCGACATGCGCCGCGCGCTGGCGGTCATGGGGCAACGCTTTGTGCAGATCTACGGTCAGGGCGAATCGCCCATGACCATCACCGCCCTGCCCCGCTGGGTGCTGGCCGACACCACACACCCGCGCTGGGCCGAGCGGCTGGCCAGTGTGGGCGTGGCGCAAAGTGGCGTGCAAGTGCGGGTGGCCAATGCGCAGGGTGAAGCCCTGCCGGCCGGCGCAGTGGGCGAAGTGCTGGTGCGTGGCGACGTGGTGATGAGCGGCTACTGGCGCCAGATAGACGCCAGCCACCAGACCCTGCGCGAGGGCTGGCTCTGGACCGGTGACCTGGGCGCACTCGACGACGACGGCTTTCTGACCCTGCACGACCGCAGCAAAGACGTGGTGATTTCCGGCGGCAGCAACATCTACCCGCGCGAGGTGGAGGAGGTGCTGCTGCAGCACCCGGCGGTGCGTGAAGTGAGTGTGATCGGCCGCCCCGACGCCGACTGGGGAGAGGTGGTGGTGGCTTATGTGGTGGCGCGCGAGCTGGTGAGCGCCGCCGAACTGCAAGCGCACTGCCTGCAACAGCTGGCGCGCTTCAAGCGGCCCAAACACATCCGTTTTGTCGACGCCTTGCCCAAAAACAACTACGGCAAAGTGCTGAAAACCGCGCTGCGCCAGCTCGACGCCAGCGCCCCGCCCTGAGAGGGCCTGCTGCCAGACAGACATCACGGGTGTGGCCTGGCCCGTGGACGGGGACTGGACCGCCCAGTGACCCGACCCAACAGGTCGATTCCAACCACCAAGGAGACTGTTATGAAACCCATCACCTGGGCCGGCACGGCGCTGGCCACCCTGGCCGCCAGCGCCTGTGGCGGCAGTGGCGGCGGCAGCGCCGACACCAACACCATGCCAAACTTTGTGCGCGGCGCCATCGCCAGCGCCTATTACGACGGCAACAGCGACGACCTGCTGACCGCAGGCCTGGGGCTCACGGGCCTCAAAGGGGCGGCACCGGCCTACACCAACCCAGCCGCGCCCACCGTGGCCGAGCTGCGGCGCAACGCCATCTACACCAACTACCGCGCGGTGGTGGACGCCACCGACGCAGGGGGTTTTGGTCGACTGTTTGGCCCCAACATCGACAACGCGGGCAACGCCACACTGGGCGAAGGCAAGGTGGCCGGGCGCGAATACCTCGCGGTGCTCGACGACGGCAGCGGCCGCCAGAACGTGACCCTGATGGTGCAGGTGCCCGACAGCTTCGACAAAAACCGGCCCTGCATCGTCACCGGCACCTCGTCGGGCTCGCGCGGGGTCTATGGGGCTATTGGCACCTCGGGCGAATGGGGCTTAAAGCGCGGCTGCGCGGTGGCCTACGCCGACAAAGGCACGGGCAACGGCCTGCACGACCTGATGAGCAACGAGGTGCTGCAACTCAACGGCACGCTGACCAGCCGCGCCAGCGCCGGGCTCAACGCGCAATTCGCCGCTGAGGTGAGCGACGCCGAGCGCAGCGCCTTCAACACCGCCTACCCGAACCGGGTGGCCTACAAACACGCGCACTCGCAGCAGAACCCCGAGAAAGACTGGGGCTTGCACACGCTGCAGTCGGTGCGGCTGGCGTTTTATGTGCTCAACGAGCTGCATGGCGAGCCCGTGGGCACGCAACGGCTGCGCACCATCACACCGGCCAACACCACGGTGATCGCATCGTCCATCAGCAACGGCGGCGGCGCGGCGCTGGCAGCGGCCGAACAAGACACCGAAGGCCTGATCGACGGGGTGGCGGTGAGCGAGCCCAACGCCCAACCGGGCGAGAGCAGCTTGGTGATTCGCCAGGGCAGCCAGACCGTGGCCACCCACAGCAAGCCGCTGATCGACTATTTCACCTACGCCAATCTGTACCAGCCTTGTGCGGCGCTGTCTGGGCGCACGACCCAAGGTCTGGCCGCCGCATTCTGGCCTGCGGCTTTCCAGACCGCTGCCGAAAACCGCTGCCAAGGCCTGCGCGACAAAGGGCTGCTCGCCACCAACACCCTGGCCGATCAGGCCAACGAGGCGCTGGACAAGCTACACGCCTACGGCTGGGCGCCGGAGCAGGACTTTCTGCACCAGTCGCACTTTCGCTTTGCCACCAACGCAATCGTCATGACCTATGTGAACGCACACGGGCGCTTCTCGGTCACCGACAACGTGTGTGGCTTCAGCTTCGCCAACACAGCGGCCGATGGCTCTGTTGTTCCCCAGGCGCGCATTAGCCAAGCGGGGCTGTTTGCCGGTGGCAACGGTGTGCCACCCACCACCGGCGTCAACGTGGTCTACAACCCCAGCGTGGGTGGTGCGCGGCTCGACTTCCTTGCGGTGTCGCCCAGCACTGGGCGCGCCGACATGGCGCTCGACGGCGCGCTGTGCATGCGCTCCCTGGTCACCGGGCGCGATGCGGTGACCGGCAACGCCTTGTTTGGCGAGGCACGCCGGCAGGCCGAGCGGGTGGCCCAAGGCGTGGCCGAGGTGCAGCTCAAGGCGCGCCTGCGCGGCAAACCGACGGTGATTGTGAGTGGCCGCAGCGACGCGCTGGTGCCGGTGAACCACGCCTCGCGCGCCTATGTGGGCAAGACCTGGCAACAGGACGGCGCCAACGCGCCGCTGCGCTACATCGAGGTCACCAACGCGCAGCACTTCGACACCTTCATCGCCTTCGGCGCCTTGCTGGGCTTTGACACCCGTTATGTGCCGCTGCACCCCTACTTTGTGCGCGCCATGGACACGGTGTGGGAGCACCTGCGCAACGGCACCGCGCTGCCACCCAGCCAAGTGGTGCGGGGCGTGCCGCGCGCTGGCGCACCGCTGGCGCCCGCCAATGTGCCGCCCTGGGGTGCCGCGCCGGCAGCCAGCGACGCCATTGCCTTTGGCAACGGCACCTTGACCGTGCCCGATTGATGGGGCCTAGGGTCAACCCGCATGGGGAAAGTCCCAAGGCGGGTTGACCCTAAATTGTCGTCCGACCGACAACATAACGTCAAACATCGGCCTAGCATGCGGTGCATCCCCGGTGGTGCTGTGCACCGCATACCGCCACCGACACGAGAGCAGGAGACAAGGCATGCAAACGACTTTCCCGAAACTGTTGCTGCAACGGGCGCAGCAGCGCCCCGATGCGGCGGCGATGCGCGAAAAGGAATACGGCATCTGGCAGACCACCACCTGGGCCGCCATGTCGCAGCAGGTGCAGGCCATCGCCTGTGGTTTGCACCAAGCGGGTTTGCGCCGCGGCGAGCACCTGGTGGTGATTGGCGCCAACCGGCCCAGTCTGTACGCCACCATGCTGGCAACCCAGGCACTGGGCGCCATTCCAGTGCCGCTGTACCAAGACGCCGCCGGCGCCGAATGTGTCTTTCCGATCAACAACGCCGAGGTGCGATTTGCTGTGGTGGAAGACCAAGAGCAGGTCGACA
>CAMBOY010000273.1 GCA_945869245.1 Hydrogenophaga intermedia | reverse complement strand
TTGAGCGCACGAACTAGGTGTCCTTCGCGATCGGACGCGCGGCGGGCGTTGCAGAGCGAGGTAAAGGAGGAGACGCAGCGCCCAGCGCTGCGGCGGGGGACACGAGCGGCGCAATGCCCGCCGCGCGTCCGATCCACCAACAGCAGCCGCCAGAAACCCGACGAGCACCAGAAACTCAGGCCATCCCTTGGTGCCGCAGCAAAGCGTCGATGCTAGGCTCGCGCCCCCGAAACGCTACAAACGACTCCATTGCCGGCCGGCTGCCGCCAGCCTCCAGAATCGCCTGCCGGTAACGCCGCCCGGTCTCGGCATCGAGTGTGCTGCCCCCACGCGCTTTGGCCGCTTCCTCGAAGGCGGCATAGGCGTCGGCGCTCAGCACCTCGGCCCATTTGTAGCTGTAGTAGCCAGCCGAATAACCGCCCGCAAAAATGTGGCTGAAGGTGTGCGGCGTGCGGCTGTAAGCCGGTGGCTTGAGCACCGACACCTCGTCGCGCACCGTGCTCAGCAGCGCCAGCACAGCCGCGCCATCGGCCGGTGGGGTGGTCTGGCTGTGCAGCAGCATGTCGAACAAAGCAAATTCCGCCTGGCGCAGGGTCTGCAGACCACTTTGGAAGTTTTTGGCCGCCAGCATCTTGTCGTAGAGCGCGCGCGGCAGTGGCTCGCCGGTCTCCACATGGGCGGTCATGTGCTTGAGCACATCCCATTCCCAGCAGAAGTTTTCCATGAACTGGCTGGGCAGCTCCACCGCGTCCCATTCCACGCCGCTGATGCCGCTGACATCGCGTTCGTTCACTTGGGTGAGCATGTGGTGCAGACCGTGACCGAATTCGTGGAACAAGGTGATCACATCGTCGTGGGTCAGCAGCGCGGGTTTGCCGTCCACACCGTCGGCGAAATTGCACACCAGATGCGCCACCGGCGTCTGCAGCGCGCCGTTGTCGGGGCGCAGCCAGCGTGCGCGCACATCGTCCATCCAGGCGCCGCCGCGTTTGCCGGCGCGCGCAGCCGGGTCGAGGTAGAACTGACCGACCAGCTGCGGGCCTTGCGCCGTGCTGCGTTCGATGCGGAAGAACTGCACCCCCGGGTGCCAGACCGGTGCGCTGTCGGGGCGGATCGCCACTTCGAACAGCGTCTCGATGATCTGGAACAGGCCAGCCAGCACCTTGGGTGCGGTGAAATAGGTTTTGACCTCTTGTTCGCTGAAGGCGTAACGCGCTTCCTTGAGCTTTTCGCCGATAAAGGGCCAGTCCCAGGCCTGCGGGTCGGTCAGGCCCAGATGCTCCGCGGCAAAGGCGCGCAGATCGGCCAGGTCCTGCTCGGCGTAAGGGCGGGCCTTCTGGGCCAGGTCGCGCAAGAAGGCGGTCACCTGCTCGGGCGACTGGGCCATTTTGGGCACCAGCGACACATCGGCGTGGTGGCGGTAACCGAGCAGCTGGGCCTCTTCTTGGCGCAGCGCCAGCAGCTCCGCCATGACCGCGCTGTTGTCGAAGCGGGTGGCGTCGCCTGCCGCCTGGTCGCTGGCGCGCGTCACATAGGCGCGGTAGAGCTGTTCGCGCAGCACCCGGTTCGTGCCGAACTGCATGATGGGCAGATACACCGGCATCTTGAGGCTGAGCTTGTGGCCGGTCTTGCCTTCGGCTTGCGCGGCGGCTGCGGTGGCGGCGAGCACGTCGTCGGGCACACCGTCGAGCTGCTCACGCTCCACAGTCAGGGCAAAACTGTCGGTCGCATCGAGGGCGTTTTCGCTGAACTTTTGGCTCAGCTCGGCTTGGCGCTCCTGCAGCGCGGCAAAGCGCTCTTTGGCCGCCCCTTGCAGTTCGGCGCCGCCAAGCACAAAGCCGCGCAGCGCGTTGTGGTGGGCGCGGGCCTGCTCGGGTGTGAGGGTGGCCGGGTCCATGGCCTTGTATTTGGCGTAGAGCCGTTCGTCGGCGCCCAAGCGGGTCCAGAACTCGGTGACCCGGGGCAGGGCGGCGTTGTAGGCGGCGCGCAACTCGGGCGTATCGGCCACGCTGTTGAGGTGGCTGACCGCGCCCCAGGCGCGGCCCAGGCGTTCGGTGGCCACGTCCAGTCGCTGCGCGATGGCGCTCCAGCTGGCGGGAAAGTCCACGGCGGTCACGGCCTCGAGGGCCACATCGGCGTCGGCCAACAAGGTGTCCATGGCCGGCGCCACATGGTCGGGCCGGATGGCGTCGAACAGGGGCAGGCCGGAGGTGTCGAGCAGGGGGTTGGTGGCGTGGGTCATGGTGTCTCAGGTGGGGTGGGCGCGGGCACTTTCAACCCGGCTACTGTGCCACCGGGCCATTGACCCGCCAGATGTTCAGGCTTTTTTGCCGGGGGCGTTGAGCGCGTTTTTCTTGGCGCTCTTTTGGGTCGGACGGGCGCGCTTGATCTGGCCGCCCGGCGTCAGGCGTTCATTGCCCAGCACTTTGACGACTTTGACTTCGGGGCGCTGGCCGCCGCGTTTGCTGTATTTCAGCACCTTGACCTCACGCGGGCCGGGCATGCGGTTCTCGTCCGCTTCCTTGAGCTTCTCGGGCATGGGCCGCCAGAGCACCAGCAGTTTGCCGATGTGCTGAATGGGCGCGGCGTTGAGTTCATCGGACAGCGTTTGCAGCGCGGCCTCGCGCGCGGCGCGGTCGTCGCTGAACACCCGAACCTTGATCAGGCCATGGGCGCTGAGCGCGTGGTCCACTTCTTTTTTGACGGCGTCGGTCAGGCCGTCGCCGCCCACCAAGACCACGGGGTCGAGGTGGTGGGCTTCGGCGCGGTGTTCTTTGCGCTGGGCGGGAGTGAGTTCTATCTTGGGCATGGGACAATTATCGTTTATCCCCTCAACTGGCTACCGGCCGCACATCGCCCATGGGCATCAAAGTCAAAACTCAGAGCAAAAAGGTCAACAAGGCCTGGCTCAACCAGCATGTGAACGATCCGTATGTGAAGATGGCACAGAAGGACGGATTTCGCGCGCGGGCGGCCTACAAGCTCAAGGAAATCGACGAGTCGCTCGGCCTGATTCGCCCCGGACAGGCGGTGGTGGACTTGGGCTCCACCCCCGGCGCTTGGAGCCAATACCTGCGCCAGCGCCTGTCGCCTCAGGGCGCTGCGGTGGGTGCTTTGGACGGCACCATTGTGGCGCTCGATCTGCTGCCCATGGACCCGATCGAAGGGGTGCACTTCATTCAGGGCGATTTCCGCGAAGACACTGTGCTGGCGGCTCTGGAACAGACCTTGACCGACAAAGGTGTGGCTGCCGTGGACGTGGTGGTGTCGGACATGGCGCCCAATTTGTCGGGCATCGATTCGGTGGACGCTGCGCGCATCGGCTTGTTGGTGGAATTGGCGGTGGACTTTTCGGTGGCGCACTTGAAGCCCGAGGGTGCGCTGGTGGTCAAACTCTTCCATGGCGGGGCCTACGACGACATGGTGGCGCTGTTTCGCCGCACCTTTCGGGTGGTCAAGCCGATCAAGCCCAAAGCCTCGCGCGACAAGTCGTCTGAAACCTTTTTGGTCGGCATGGGTCTGAAAAACCAATCGCACTGATTAAGCCCTTCTGTCGGTGTGGCGGGTTTTCACCGGTTGAAAAGCCTAAAATGTTCCCCACTTGGGTCGAATCCAGAGTAATCCGGTGAAAACCCCGTCCGTGTAGTCCCTTTCTCTCCCCAGGAGCTCCCATTGAATAACCAGTGGTTCTCGAAAATCGCCGTGTGGATGGTCATCGCCATGGTGCTGTTTACCGTGTTCAAGCAGTTCGATGGTCGAGCCACGGCTGGCGCCGGCACGGTCGGGTACTCCGAGTTCCTGGAACAGGTCAAGAGCGGCCAGATCAAACAAGCCACCATCCAAGAAGGCAACGGCGGCACCGACATCGTCGCCGAAACCCAGGACGGGCGCCGGCTGCGCACCACCGCCACCTTTTTGGACCGCGGTCTGGTGGGTGACCTGATCAACAACGGCGTCAAGTTCGACGTCAAGCCGCGCGAGGAAGGCTCGCTGCTGATGACCCTGCTGGTGAGCTGGGGTCCGATGCTGCTGCTGATCGGCGTGTGGATTTACTTCATGCGCCAAATGCAGGGTGGCGGCAAGGGCGGCGCGTTCAGCTTCGGCAAGAGCAAGGCCCGCATGCTTGACGAGAACAACAACACCGTAACGTTCGCCGACGTGGCCGGCTGCGACGAGGCCAAGGAAGAGGTCAAAGAAGTGGTGGATTTCCTGAAGGACCCTCAGAAA
>CAMBOY010000272.1 GCA_945869245.1 Hydrogenophaga intermedia | reverse complement strand
TCGACCTGCTGATCTGCGACGACGGCCTGCAGCACTGGCGGTTGCACCGCGATGTGTCGCTGACGGTGTTCGACGAGCGTGGCGTGGGCAACGGCTGGCTGCTGCCGGCCGGGCTGCTGCGCGAACCCTGGCCGGTGCGCCACGCTTGGGCCCCCGACGCCCTGCTGCAACAGGGGGCGCCAGGCGCGGCCGCTGTGCCCAACCCCAAGCGGCTGCCAGCGTTTTGGGCCGACAAGCGTTTGAACGACGACGCCATCAACCTGCTGGGCGAGCGCCGCGAGCTGGGCGACTGGGCCAAGGCCCAGACGCCGGTGCAGGTGGTGTGCGGCATTGCCAAGCCACAGCGCTTTGTCGACATGCTGGTCGCCTGCGGCGTCCAAGTAACGGGCTGCACCGCCTTGGCCGATCACGCCCCGGCCGCCGCGCTGCAGGCGGCGGTCGCCGCCACCACCGGCGATGTGCTGTGCACCGAGAAAGACGCGGTCAAACTCGCGGGTGACCTGCCCCACGAGACCCGCGCCCGGGTGTGGACCGTGGGCCTCACAATGACCCTGCCCAGCGCCTTGGTCGACCTGATCACCGAGCGCTTGCGCGGGTATGATCGCTGACATGGATGCCAAACTGTTGACCCTGCTGGTGTGCCCTGTCACCAAAGGCCCCCTGGTGCTGATGAAAGACCAGAGCGAGCTGTGGTCGCGCTCGGCGCGCTTGGCCTACCCGATCCGCGACGGCATTGCGGTGATGCTGGAGAACGAAGCCCGCACCCTCAGCGAAGAAGAAGCCGAACGCATTCGCCCGGCGCCGCAGTGAGGCCGCCTGCCGGCGGTTTTGTAAGCCTTCTGGTGTGATCCCCGTGCTATCCTGTTTCGGCCTTCCGATACCGGGATTCGGGCGGCGTTCGACAGAGACAAGTCGGGCACTTTTCACTCACAGTCAAGGAATGCGATGAAACTCATCCTGTTGGGCGCCCCGGGCGCTGGCAAGGGAACCCAGGCCACCTTCATCTGCCAGAAGTACGGCATCCCCCAGATTTCCACCGGCGACATGCTGCGCGCCGCTGTCAAGGCCGGCACCCCGCTGGGCATGCAGGCCAAAGCCGTGATGGACGCTGGCGGGCTGGTCAGCGATGAGCTCATCATCAATTTGGTCAAAGACCGCATCGCACAAAGCGATTGCGCCAACGGTTTTCTGTTCGACGGCTTCCCGCGCACCATTCCGCAGGCAGAGGCCATGAAGGCCGCCGGTGTCAAGCTCGACTATGTGCTCGAAATCGATGTGCCTTTTGAGGCCATCATTGAGCGCATGAGCGGGCGCCGCTCGCACCCCGCCTCGGGCCGCACCTACCACGTCACCTTCAACCCCCCCAAGGTCGACGGCGTAGACGACGTCACCGGTGAACCGCTGGTGCAGCGCGAAGACGACAAAGAAGAAACCGTGCGCAAACGCCTGGACGTCTACAGCGCCCAGACCCGCCCCTTGGTGGACTATTACAGCCAGTGGGCCAAGACCGATCCGGCCGCCGCGCCCCAGTACCGCGCCATCAGCGGCATGGGCTCGGTGGAAGACATCACCGCCCGCGCCATGGCCGCGCTGGCCGGCTGATCGGCGGGTTCACACCAGCCTCTGGCGCACGCTCTCGGGCACGGGCACCGAGCGCTGCGCCGGAAAATCCACCCACACCACGGTCGCGCCCCCATTGGCGCACACCAAGTCGGGCTGATCGCTGCGGCGCATGTCGTGGTACGTGTCAAACGACGCACGACCGATGGCGCCCACATAGGTGTACACAATCACGTCGCCGGGGTATTCCAGCTGCCGGATGAAATTGGCAAACGCATTGGCAATCACCGGCCCCATACCCTGCGGGTTGGCCGGTACACCAAGTTCGCCAAACCACTGCAGGCGAGCGATCTCCATGTACCGGAAATACAGGGTGTTGTTGATGTGGCCCATGGCGTCCATATCGCCCCACCGCATGGGGATCACCATGCTGTGCACCCGTCTCAAATCGGTCGGCAGGTCGAGCTTCATGTGTCGTCTCCAGGGCTGTCAATGCGCCGGTGCGGGACTGCGGTGCGCGCGAATCGACGCCACTATGCCCGCCAAAAACAAGGCCGATGCCAGCCACTGCACCAAGGCCGGCCACTCGCCCGTCCACACAAAGGCGTAAGCCAGGCCAAACAGGGTTTCGCTCACGATCAGCTGGCCCGCCAAGCTGGGGCTGAGGCGGCGGCTGGCCATGTTCCACAACACCGCGGCCACCCAGGCCGACCCGATGCCCGTGACCGCACACACCAGCACAAAGCGCCACCACGCCGGGTGCGCCAGCAATTCGGTCCACGGCGTGCCCCAGCCCGCACCCAGCAGCAGAGCGCCCAGCCCGGCGGCCACGCCCAGCCAGTTGGCCCACAGGGCCGAATGCACCTCGGGATGGCGCTGCACCCAGCGCGCATTGAGCAAGCCAAACGCCGTCCAGGTGGCCGCCGCCAACGCAGCCCAGGCCAGCCCGCGCCACAGGTGCGGCGCCTGCTGCACCGCCGCCGACACATCGGCCACCGCGGTGGACTGCACCATCAGCCCCATGCCCAAGGCCGTCAACACCAGACCCGGCAACAGCGCACGCCAGCGCAGCCCCTCGGGCTTGCCCAGCAACATCATCCACAAAGGAATGGTGCCAATGATCAGCACCGGCAGCGCCGGCCCGGCGTCCGCTATGCCCCACACCAACAGCAGGTAATAGCCCCAGTAACCCAGCGCCGCCAGCCACATTGCCGCACCCGCCTGCGCCACCGTGGGCAAAGCCGCCCGCCCTGAACGCAGCGTGTGCGCCAACACCAGCAGCAAGCTGAACACGCCACAGGCCACAAAACGGCCCACCGTCACGTCCACCCCGCTGAATTCGGGCAACAGCTTGGGCGCCACAAAGGTCATGCCCCAAAAAGCGCCCGCACCCACCCCCGCTGCAATGCCCGCCAACATGCCGGCGGGCCAGGCGCTGCGGTCAAACCGCCATGCCGTCGTCTGCTGCAATCACGGCTCCATTCATAAAGTGGCTTTCGTTGCTGGCCAACATCACCAGCAGCGCGTCCAGATCGGCCGGCTGCCCCACCCGCTTGCGCGGCAACATGTTCACCAGCTTTTGCCCCTGCTCGGTTTGCCAGTGGGCGTGGTTGATTTCGGTGTCGATGTAGCCCGGGCAAATCGCATTGACATTGATGCCATACCGCCCCCACTCCACCGCCATGGCCTTGGTCATCTGCACCACAGCCGCCTTGCTCATGCAATACACGCCAATTTGCGGCAACACCTTGAGCCCCGCCACCGACGCGATATTGATGATGCGCCCGCCCACCCAAGTGCCCGGCGACTCACCCTTGGCGCGGGCCATCATGCGTTTGGCCACCTCTTGCGCCACAAAAAACGAACCCCGGGTGTTGGTGTTGAAGATGAAGTCGTAGTCTTCCTCGGTCACATCCTGCAGCCGCTGGGTGGTGCTCACGCCCGAGTTGTTCACCAGAATGTCGATGCCACCCACCTCGGTCTCGGCGTGCGCCACCGCCGCCTTGATGGACGCGCGATCGGTCACGTCCAGCGCCACCACATGCGCGTCGCCGCCCTCGGCCTCAATGTGGGCACGCAGGGCCATCAGCCGGTCGGTGCGCCGGCTGGCCAACACCACCGCCGCGCCAGCGCGGGCCAGCGTCTTAGCAAATTGCTCGCCCAGCCCGCTCGACGCTCCGGTGACCAAGGCCACCCGGCCCGACAAATCCAGCTGATACGCCATTCGGTGTCTCCTTGTGGTGAAATGCATCAAAAATAGTACGGTCGTTCTTTTTTCGACCACTCTGCGCATAAAATGCCGCTCATTGCCGCGCAAGGCTTGCACTGTAGCCGCAGGCGACCCCACACACCACACCCCACGAGACACCCATGACACACGACGAGATCCTGGCGCAGTTCGGCCCCCGCGAGGCCATGGAATACGACGTGGTGGTGGTCGGTGCCGGCCCGGCCGGCCTGTCCACCGCCATCCGCATCAAACAAATCGCCGCCGACAAAGGCCAGGACATCTCGGTCGTGGTGCTGGAAAAAGGTTCCGAGCCCGGCGCACACATCCTCTCGGGCGCCGTCATGGACCCCCGCGCCATGAACGAACTCTTTCCCAACTGGAAAGAACTGGGCGCCCCGCTGAACCAACCCGTCACCGGCGACGACCTGCTGGTGTTGTCT
>CAMBOY010000271.1 GCA_945869245.1 Hydrogenophaga intermedia | reverse complement strand
GCTGCCGTAGCGGGTATCGAGCCCGGGCACAAATCCCTGCGAAGCTGGGCTGGCGTAACGCGCCGGGGGCAAGCGGTCGAACACATTGTCGATGCCAGCGTACAGCTCCACACCCGGGCTGGGCGTGTGCTTGGCCATCAGCCCCAGCGTCCAATGCGCCGGCACACGGCGTGTCACGCTGGCGGCCTGGCCACTGGCGGTCACCCCATCGACCGTCTCGGTATTGCCCGACATGGTGTCGAGGATGGCGGTGTAAGCCCAGCTGCGCCGATCCAACTGCACCAGCAGGCGCACCTTGCTGCGCGGCACAAACCGTTCGGTTTGGTACACATACCGACCCAACTCATTGACCGGCGCTTGACCGGGCATAAAACCGCGCAGGGAACGCACATAGCGTGTGCCCCCTAAGGACAAGCGCAAGCGGCCCCAGTCGGTCGCCTGGCGAAAATGGATGTCGTAATCGATGCCCTGGCGATCGAGTCGGCCCAAGTTTTGCGCCACCAGATTGATGCGCTCGGGCGTGCCCGGCGCTGGCAGACTCGCGTACCGGGCATAGAGCGAGGGGTCGGCCAAGATGTCGTTGTAGTTCAGCGAACCAAAAATGTCTTTGACCTGCAGCGACCAATAGTCCACCCCCCAGGACCACTGCGCCGTGGGCTCGTGTCGCACCCCCAGGTTGAAATGGGTCGAGCGCTCGGGCTTCAGATCGGGGTTTCCCATGGTGTAGATGTGGCTGCCAGCGCACGCTACAGCGGCGTTGCGGCCATCGAAGCCGCGGTCAAAATCGCAGCCACTGGCCAAGGGATCCACACCCATGGTCAGAGCCAGATTGGCCCGGGGGTCCATCTGGCGCATGGACGGCGCACGAAACCCAGTGCCCCAGCCCATGCGCACAAAACCCTGGCTGCTGAAGCGCCATTGGGCCTTGAGCTTGCCGGTGGACGCACCGCCGACATCGCTGTAGCGGTCGTGGCGCAAGGCCACACCGGCAAGCAGCCGCTCGGACACATCGACTTCCACTTCCCCGAACACCGCGTTGGAGCGGCGTTTGAGCGCGGTCACTGGCGCGTCGGGCGCCTGCAGCGCTTGGCTGCGGATGCCGTCTTCCAACCAACTACCGCCCAGGGCCCAACGCCGCTGCAAGCCGTTGCCATCGTCCCATTGCCCAGACAGCAGGCCTTCGGCTTGGTAGCTCTGCGTTTGGGCGCGGATCAGCTCGGCGTCGCTGTCGCGCCAACGGGCGAACTCGGCGAGGGTTTGGGCGCTGTAGTCGCCCGAGGGCTGGCGCAACTCGGCCGCACTCAGGCGAATGCCCGACTCCCATCCGCGCACCGCCCCGCCGGTGCGCACCGCGCCACCGAGGTGGTGCGCATGCGACACGGTGAGCTTGTAGTCCACCCCCTGCACAGCGCCCCGCACTCCGCCGGTGAGCAAGCGGCTGAGGGTGCGGTCGTGCACATGCGACGCCAGCGGGTCGGCGCGCAACAGATGCCCTTGGCCACTGTCGCTGGCGCTGACCTGGCCCATGGGGGTGTAGAACATCAAACGCTTGGTGTAATCGTTGAGCAACACGTCGGCAAACACATGGGTGTTCGCCGACAGGCGCTGCTCCCAGGCGGCAAACACGCTGAGCTGGCGCTCGCGCGGGTACACCATCAAGGCCGATCCGCTGTCTTGTAGGCAGGCCGCGTGTTCGACCACCCAGACATATCCGTCGCTGCACGCCCCTGGCGCTGCACCCGCAGGCATTGGCTGGGCCGGTGCACCGAAGGGGCTCAGCGCCGCCAACGGCCCCGTGTACACCGCTTGTCCTTGCTCATTGACGCCGATCTGGCGGCGCTCGGCTGTGGTCAACTGGCGCTGCGCGGCTGTCAATTGCTCGCGCTCGCGCCAGCTCACATGCCCTTGCAAACTCCAAGTGTCTTGCGGGCGCCCGCCACGGCCCCAGCTGAGCCCCCCGGAGCGTTCGGTGCCGCCCGCGCCTTGCGGCTGCTGCACCGCCGCACTGGTCTCCCAGCCATCAAATGGCCGTCGGGTGATGATGTTGAGCACCCCGGCAATGGCGTCGCTGCCATAGCGGGCGGACGCGCCGTCGGTCAAAATCTCGACCCGCTCAATCGCCCGCAGCGGCACTTTGCCAAGGTCGGGCACCATCAGATCGGCGTTGGCGCTGACCATTTGCATCGGGTAGACGCCCAAGCGCCGGCCATTGAGCAGCACCAGGGTGCCCGCTTCGTAGCCGTGGATGGCGGCGGTCTCTGGCCCCGGGCGCAGCATGCTCACGCCCAAATCGCCGGAATTGACCATGACCGAGAGCCGCTGCAACAACCCCACGGCGGTGTGCACACCCAGGCGCTCAATGTCCTTGCGTTCCAGCACCTGCACCGGCAAGGCGTGTTTGCTCGCCGGGTTGAGGATCGCCGTGCCCGTGACCTCAACGCCCAGAGGCTGGCGAAACGGCGTCGCTTCGTCCACCACCCAGACGGTATCGCCTTGGTCGACCGCCAACACCCCCCGCGGCCACGCCAAGACACCCCACACCACAAGGTTCGCAACAAGTCGACGGCAGATCATGATCGGCAGATGGGGTTCACCAACTGTTTGACGGTTGGGGCGCCCCCATGGAGTCACGGTCTGACCACTCTATACCAAAACTGACAGTTGCTACGTTAAAAAACCTTTCGCAGTTTGAACTTGCAACAACACGCAGTCGCCCTAGGGCTTGACCGTCAGAACCCACTGTGACAGCGCTTTGAGGTCGGTGGGGCTCAGACTCGGATGGCCGGGCATGGGCACCCGACCCCATTTGCCACGCGAGCCGTTTTGGATCGCTTGCGCCAGCACAGCCGCGGCGTCCTTGTCGCCTTTGTATTTCTCGGCAATCGCCGCAAACGAAGGGCCGACCAGTTTTTCGCCGTTGGCGTGGCAGGAATAGCAGCCCGAGGCCTTGGCGAGATCGGCGATGTCGGTGGCCGAGGCTTGGACCGCAGCGCCGGCCAGCAGCGCGCACAAAAAGACGTGTTTCATTTCCCAAACTCCAGACAAAAAAAGGCCGCTCCATCGGCGCCGCATGGCGGGGTGGAGCGGCTGGTTCACAAGCGGCGCCGTTGGCGCGTCACTTCATGAGCTTGAAGGTCCAGACCGAACCGCCCTGCTCCAAGAAATTGACTTTCTTGGCCACTTCACCACCCCACAGCGGCACCGCGCCGCCCCAGCCAGAGACCACCGAGACGTACTGCTCGCCGTCTTGCTTCCACGTGATGGGAGGCGCCACAATGCCTGAGCCGGTTTGGAACTGCCAGACCACCTTGCCGGTCTTGGCGTCGGCGGCCTTGAGGTAACCCTCGGGCGTGCCCCAGAACACCAGATCATCGGTGGTCAGCACGCCGCCCCACAGCGGCGCCTCGTTCTTGACTTCCCACACAATCTTGCCGGTCTTGGGGTTGACCGCGCGCAAGGAGCCGATGTAGTCGTCGTAAAGCGGCTTGATGGTGAAGCCAGCGCCCAGGTAAGCGGCGCCTTTTTTGTAGGTGACCGGTTCGTTCCAGATTTCCATGCCCCATTCGTTGGACGGCACATAGAACAAGCCAGTCTTGGGGCTGTAGGCCATGGGCATCTGGTTTTTGCCGCCCAAAAAGCCGGGCGCTGCAAACACCGATTTGCCCTTGGCCCCGTCGCCGCCAGGACCGGTGGGGTCGCCCGGGCGGTTCTCGGGCACAAAGTTGGGTCGTCCGGTTTTGAGGTCGATGCCGTTGGCCCAGGTGGTCTTGGTGACAAACGGGAAGGCGTTTTCTAGCTTGCCGTTGGCCGCGTCGATCACGTAGAAATAACCGTTGCGGTCGGCCTTGCCACCCATGCGTTTGCCGTTCATCTCGAAGGTCACAAACTCATTGGTGCCGTCAAAGTCCCAGCCGTCGTTGGGCGTGCTTTGGTAGTGCCAGACGATCTTGCCAGTCTTGGGGTCGATCGCCACAGTGGAGGCGGAGTACAGGTTGTCGCCCTTGCGCAGGTGGCTGTTCCAGGGACCGGGGTTGCCGGTGCCAAAGTAGGCCAGACCCGTCTTGGGATCGTAGGTGCCGCCCATCCAGGGGGCGGCACCGCCAGTTTTCCACATCTCGCCTGGCCAAGTGGCGTTGGTGGTACCGGTGATGCCGTTTTCTTTGCCATCCTTAAAGCCCATATGGCCTTCGACCACCGGGCGGGTCCAGACCATCTTGCCGGTCTTGGGGTC
>CAMBOY010000270.1 GCA_945869245.1 Hydrogenophaga intermedia | reverse complement strand
GGTGTCTGGTTCTTGCCGATTTATCTGGGGCCGATGCTGGCCATGGTGTTGGCTTGGCTGGTGGTGCGCAAGATGATCCGCATCGCCAAAACCTACCGCATCACGTCGATTGCCGACTTCATCGCCAGCCGCTATGGCAAAAGCCCGGCGCTCGCCGGTCTGGTCACGCTGATCACGGTGGTGGGCATCGTGCCGTACATCGCCCTGCAGCTCAAGGGCATTGCCAGCGCCTACGCGGTCATGACCACGCCTTTGGGCGGCACGCCGCTGGCTCCCGCGCAATGGTGGCAAGACAGCACCCTGTACATGGCGCTGGCGTTGGCCGGTTTCACCATTGTGTTTGGTGCACGCCATCTGGACAGCACCGAGCGCCATGAGGGCATGGTGCTGGCGGTGGCGTTTGAGTCGCTGGTGAAGCTCTTGGCCTTTGTGGCGGTGGGCGTGTTTGTCACCTGGGGCATGTTCGACGGCTTGGGCGATCTGTTTGCCCGGGTGGACGCGTCCGAGACTTTGCGCAAGCTGACGCTGTTTGGTCAGGGGCAGGCCTTTCCCTATGCGCAGTGGTTTGGCCTGACGGCGCTGGCCATGCTGTCGGTGATTTTTTTGCCGCGCCAGTTTCAGGTCATGGTGGTGGAAAACGTGGACGAGCGCCACCTCAAGCGCGCGGTTTGGGTGTTTCCGCTGTATTTGCTGCTGATCAATCTGTTTGTGATGCCAATTGCCCTGGGCGGCTTGCTGCATTTTGGTGACGGCATGAACCCCGAGACCTTTGTGCTGTCGCTGCCGCTGTCGCAGGGTATGGAGGTGTTGGCACTGCTGGCTTTTGTGGGCGGGCTGTCGGCCGCCACCGGCATGGTGATTGTGGAGGCGATTGCGGTGTCCACCATGGTGTGCAACGACCTGGTGATGCCCTGGCTGCTGCGCACCCGCTGGCTGCGCAGCCGATCGGGCGGCGACCTCACCGGCCTGCTGCTGGGCATACGCCGGGGCGCGATTGTGCTCATCATGTTGCTGGGCTATCTGTACTTTCACCTGGCGGGCGAGGCCTATGCGTTGGTGAGCATTGGCCTGATCAGCTTCGCGGCGGTGGCGCAGTTTGCGCCGGCTTTGCTGGGGGGCATGTACTGGAAGGGTGGCACCCGCGCCGGTGCCATGGCCGGCTTGTTGGTGGGCTTTGCGTTTTGGGTGTACACACTGATGCTGCCCTCGCTGGCCAAGTCGGGCTGGTTGATGGCGGACTTTTTGCAGCACGGGCCTTGGGGCTTGGGGTGGCTCAAGCCCGAGGCCTTTTTGGGCCTGCAGGGGCTGGACAACCTGACCCATTCGCTGGTGTGGAGTCTGCTGGGCAATATCGCCGCCTATGTGGGCGTGTCGCTGGCGCGCCCGCCCTCGGCGGCGGAAACCAGCCAGGCCCTGCTGTTTGTGGATGTGTTCAACCGCCGGGCCGACGCCCGCCCGGTGTTTTGGCAGGGTAGGGCGCAATTGCCCGCGTTGCGCGGCCTGATGCGGCGCTTTTTGGGCGAGGCCAAGGCCAAGCAGTTGCTGCTGGCCTATGCACAGAGCCGGGGTGCGGGCCCAGTGGACCAACTGGTGCCCGACGGACGCCTGGTGCAGTTTGTGGAGACCCAGTTGGCCGGCGCCATCGGCAGCGCTTCGGCGCGTGTCATGGTGGCCTCGGTGGTGGAGGAAGAAGCGCTCAACCTCGACGATGTGATGCGCATTCTGGACGAGGCCTCGCAGTTGCGCGCCTACTCACAAGCGCTGGAGGAAAAGTCGCTGTCGTTGGAGCGCGCCACCCAGGAACTGCGCGAGGCCAACGACAAGCTCAAGAGTCTGGACCGGATGAAGGACGACTTCATGTCTTCGGTGACCCACGAATTGCGCACGCCTTTGACATCGATCAGGGCTTTTGCCGAGCTGATGCGGGATGATGAAAGCATGGACGCCGCGCAGCGGCAGCAGTTTCTGGACATCATTGTGGTCGAGACCGAGCGCCTGACCCGCCTGGTCAACCAGGTGCTGGACATGGCCAAGATCGAGGCCGGCGCGGCCGAGTGGCACAACAGTGCGCTGGACTTGGTGGTGGTGGTGCGGCAAGCCGCCGACAGCATGACCGAGAGCTTTCGCGAACGTGGTGTGCGCCTGGATCGGGTGCTGCCCGCCGCCGAGGTGCCAGTGTGGGGCGACGCCGACCGCATCACCCAGGTGGTGCTGAATCTGTTGTCGAATGCGGTGAAGTACGCGCCACGTCAGGTCGGTGTGGTGAGCTTGGAGCTGCAGCCGCAGGCCGGCGAGGCGTGGGTGTCGGTGAGCGACAACGGACCTGGGGTGCCCGCCGACCAGCGCGCCAAGGTGTTCGAGAAGTTTCGTCAAGTGGACGGCGACGCGCACTACCGGCCCGGCGGCACTGGTTTGGGCTTGCCCATCAGCCGCGAGATTGCCCAGCATTTGGGCGGGCGGCTGTGGATGGATGAAGGCCCCGGCCCGGGAGCGCGTTTTGTATTCGCTTTGCCGCTGCGCGCGGCGCCCGATCCGGGTGGGTGATGAGAGTCAGAGAGGAGACACAGACATGAGCCAGAAAATTTTGATCGCCGACGACGAACCCAACATCTTGATGTCGTTAGAGTTTTTGATGAAACGCGAGGGCTACACCGTGGTGGTGGCGCGCGATGGTGGCGAAGCCATGCAGGCCATCGTGGCCGAGCGGCCCGACCTGGTGCTGCTGGACGTGATGATGCCGGTCAAGACCGGCTTTGATGTGTGCCACGAGGTGCGTTCGCACGCCGAAGTGCGCGAGACCAAAATTCTGATGCTGACCGCCAAGGGCCGCGACACCGATGTGGCCAAAGGCTTGGCGCTGGGTGCCAACGCCTACATGACCAAACCGTTTTCCACCAAAGAATTGGTGCAGAAGGTGCACGAACTGTTGGGAGCGCCCGCATGAGCGGACAGAAAAAAGTGGACCGGCGCCTGTGGTGGCTGCTGGCTGGGTCGGCGCTGTTGTCGATGCTGTGGCTGCTGGCTACCGGCGCTTTGCTGGGCTCAACCCTAGAGCCTGGCGTGCGCACCCAGGTGTGGGCGGCGCTCAGCGGCCCCATGCCTTTGGTGCTGCTGACCTGGGGCGCTGGCATGGCGGCCATTGCCTGGGCGCTCAAGCGCTGGTTCGACCACTGGGTCACGCCCTCGGTGCAGTTGGCCGAAGAGGCCCAGGTGCTGCTCAAGACCGATGTGGTGCGCTCGCTCAAGCCCAAGGGCAATGCCGAAACCCAGGCGCTGGCGCAGTTGTTCAACCAGCTGGTGGAGCAGCGCGAAGCCCTCAAGCGCGAAATGGACCAAAAGGTCGACGCCGCCTCGCGCCACATCGAACAAGAAAAAAGCCGTCTGGCCGCGCTCATGTCGGAGCTGACCCAGAGCGTGGTGGTGTGCAACCTTGACGGCCGCATCCTGCTCTACAACAACCGCGCCCGGGTGCAGTTTCGCGCCTTGTCGAGCGCGCCTGGGGTGGTCGGTGGAGCCGAGCTGATTGGCTTGGGCCGCTCGATCTACAGTGTGTTCGACCGCCAGTTGGTGGCCCACGCCCTGGAAAACATCCAGCAACGCATGTCGCGTGGTGCGGCGCAGCCCAGCGCGCAGTTTGTCACCTCCACCAGCGCCGGCCAGTTGCTGCGGGTGCAGATGGCGCCGGTGCGACCCTCGCTGGATGCGCGCGACGCCGACCCCATGGCGCTCAGCGGCTTTGTGCTGATGCTCGACAACATCACCCGCGAGTTTGAAACCGAAGCGGCCAAAGACCAGGTGCTGCACACCCTGACCGAGCGCAGCCGATCTGCTCTGGCCAGCATGCGTGCGGCGCTGGACATGCTCGACTACCCCGATCTGGACGCGCCCATGCGCGAGCGTTTTTTGGCGGTGCTGCGCGAAGAGACCTTGGGATTGTCCGAACGCATTGCTTTGATTGAGTCGGGCGCGGCCGACAGCCTCAAAACCCGCTGGCCGCTGGAAGACATGTTGGGCGGCGATTTACTGGCTGCTGCAGCGCGCCGCATCGAGTCCGCCACCCAGTTGCCAACCAGCGTGCACCAGCCCGAGGCGCCGCTGTGGCTCAAGGTCGAGAGCTTTTCGTTGATCCAGGTGCTGAGCTATTTGGCCGCGCGGCTGAGCGACGAGTTCGAGGTGCGCCATGTGGATTTGCGCCTGACGGTGGCCGAGGGCCAAGCGGGCAAAGCGTGGCTGGATCTGATCTGGT
>CAMBOY010000269.1 GCA_945869245.1 Hydrogenophaga intermedia | reverse complement strand
ACTGCACCACCGAAGAGCGCACGCACCTACAGGCCTTGATTGGTCTGGGCCTGTGTGATGCGGTGCGGCTGTTTCCGCAGCCCGAGAAGAACTACAGCTGGTGGGACTACCGCGACTTTGCGTTTCGCCGCAAGCGCGGCCTGCGCATCGACCACATCCTGATCACCGACGCACTCAAGGCCCGCGCCAGCGCCTGCGTGGTGGACCCGACCCCGCGCAAAAACGAGCGCCCCAGCGACCACGCGCCCGTCGTTTTGACGATCAAGTAAACAAACCAGCGCGCCAGTCGCGCATCCGGCGCGAGACACACAGAGCCAGGATGCGGCGGAACTGGCTCCGCCAGGCCGCTCGCGTCGCCCCCTTGAGGGGGTGACGCCGAAGGCGGCGCGGGGGTGGCCCTATTCCAACCCTAGTTCTTGGATCTTGCGGGTGATGGTGTTGCGGCCGATACCGAGCTTTTGCGCGGCTTCGATGCGCCGGCCTCGGGTGTTGGCCAAGGCGGTCTGGATCAGGCAGGTTTCGAACTGGCGGCTGAGCGCGTCCCACACATCGTGTTGACCGGCGTCGAGCAAGGCCTTGGCTTCGTGCTGCAGGTCAAAAGTCCACATGGGCACGGGCGCGCTCTGCGCAGGCGCGGCGGCGGCGCCCGACGCCAGCGCCACAGCGGCGACCTCTGACACCACAGGCTGCGCCTCGGCCGAGGCACTGACGGTGGCTGCCCCGACGAGTGCGGCAGTGTCCAGCACTTCTGGTGGCAGGTCTTTCACCTCAATCACCTGCGCGGGCGCCATCACGGTCAGCCAGTGGCAGACGTTTTCGAGCTGCCGCACATTACCCGGAAAGTCGAACTGCGACAGCCGCGCCAGCGCCTCGGTGGTGATGCGTTTGGGCTCCACGCCGAGCTGGCCCGCGCTGCGCTGCAAAAAGTGCCGCGTCAGCATGGCGATGTCCTCGCGCCGCTCACGCAGGGCCGGCAGACGCAGGCGAATCACATTGAGGCGGTGAAACAGGTCTTCGCGGAACGCACCTTCTTTGACGCGCTGCTCCAGGTGCTGGTGTGTGGCCGCAATCACACGCACATTGGCGCGCACCGCGCTGTGCCCGCCCACGCGGTAGAAGTGCCCGTCGGACAGCACCCGCAGCAGGCGGGTCTGCAGATCAAACGGCATGTCGCCAATTTCGTCGAGAAACAGTGTGCCGCCGTCGGCTTGTTCAAAGCGGCCACGCCGCATGGCCTGCGCGCCGGTGAAGGCGCCGCGCTCGTGGCCAAACAGCTCGGATTCGAGCAGGTCTTTGGGAATGGCGGCGGTGTTGATTGCCACAAAAGGGCCGTTGGCGCGCGGCGAGTGTTTGTGCAGCGCGCGGGCCACCAGCTCTTTGCCCGAGCCGGATTCGCCAGTGATGAGCACGGTGACATGGCTTTGCGACAGCCGGCCGATGGCGCGAAACACGTCTTGCATGGCCGGGGCCTGGCCCAGCATCTCGGGCGTGGCGTCGGCGCCTTCGTCCACCACCTCGTCGCGCTGGCTCTCGGCCACCGCGCGGTGGATCAGCTCGACCGCCTTGGGCAGGTCAAAGGGTTTGGGCAGGTACTCAAACGCCCCGCCTTGAAAGGCCGATACCGCGCTGTCCAGATCAGAAAACGCGGTCATGATGATGACCGGCAGATCGGGCAGTTGTGCCTTCACCTTCTCCAGCAAATCGAGGCCGGAGCCACCGGGCATGCGGATGTCGCTGACCATGACTTGCGGGCCGTCGCCATCGCCGTCGCCACACTGGGCCAGGGCACGCAGCACCTCTTGCGCGGTGGTGAAACTGCGGGTGGGCAGGTTCTCGCGCAGCAGCGCCTTTTCCAGCACGAAGCGAATCGATTGGTCATCGTCGACTATCCAGATGGGCTTCATGGGTGGCGTTTCCCTTATTGGTTGTGTGTCAAGGCAACGGAATCAAAATTTTGAAATCCGTTCGGCCGGGCACGCTGTCGCACTCAATCAAGCCGTGGTGTTGCTGCACAAAGGTTTGTGCCAGTGTCAACCCCAAGCCAGACCCACCGTCGCGCCCTGACACCAGGGGATAGAAGATGCGGTCTTTGATCGCGTCCGGCACGCCGGGCCCGTTGTCCATGACATGCAATTCCAATGCCAGACGATAGCGCTGCTTGCCAAAGGTGAGTTGGCGCGCCACGCGGCTGCGAAACACAATCTCGGCGTCGCCTGCGGCGATGCGCTCGGCCAGCGCCTGGGCCGCGTTGTGGGCGATGTTGAGCACGGCCTGGATCAGTTGCTCCTTGTCGCCGCGAAACTCAGGAATCGAGGTGTCGTAGTCGCGCACCACGCGCAAGCCCTTGGGGAATTCGGCCAGGATCAGGCTGCGCACCCGTTCACACACCTCGTGGATGTTGACATCGCCCACCACATGCGGACGGCGGTGCGGCGCGAGCAGCCGGTCAACCAGAGCCTGCAGCCGGTCGGCCTCGTGGATGATGACCTGGGTGTATTCGGTGAGGTCGCGCGACTCCAGCTCCATTTGCAGCAACTGGGCCGCGCCGCGAATGCCACCGAGCGGGTTTTTGATTTCGTGGGCGAGGTTGCGGATCAGCTCTTTGTTGGCCTGGGCCTGGTCAATCAGACGCTCTTCTCGCTCCTGGCGGGCTTGCTGCTCCAGCGGCAAGAACTCAGCAATAAATTCGCCCTCGCGTCCGCCCGGCGCCAGCACCACATGCACCGGCAGTGGGTCGTCGTGCAGCCGCTTTAAGGTGGCGTCGTAGCGAACAGCGGCAAAGCCTTGTTCTTGGACCCGCTTGAGGGCGTCGACAAAGGCCTGCGAATCGTGCATCCAATCGTGCAAAGCCACGCCATCTAGGCTGCGGCGCGACAAGCCGACGGCGTCTTCCAAGGCGGCATTGGCAAAACGCACCGCCCCGTGGCCATCGACCACCGCCACCAAGGTGGCCAACCAGTCAAGCGCCGCCAGCGCAGCGGGCTGCACCAGCGCCGGATGGGGCTTTTTGGGCACCGCGCGCTCCTTCAACGGTTGGGGCTGGGCGCCAGCCGCGAGAGTTCGCGCTGGATGCTGGCCACATCGGCCTCGGCGCGCTGCACCGCCGCCTGCAGCTGGGCCACACGGTCCAGGTACATCTGGTGGTTGCGGAACTCTGGGCCTTGCTTGTCTGGCTGCCCACCAGCAAACGCCGAGCGGGCCTGGGCCAGCGCGCTCTCGGCGCGGCGCAGTTCGCCCTCCAAAATGGCGCGGGCGTCGCTTTCACGGGCGCGCTGGGCGCTGGGATCGGCGGCAGCGGCGGCAGGACGCGGCGCCGATTCGGCGCTGGCCGATGGTGGCCGAGGCGCCCGGGGCTCGGCCGGGCGGCTCTCGGCCCCCGCATTGCCCGCCGGACGGGTGCCCTGCACCACGGTGAGGTTGCCGCCTTCGAGCGGACGGCAGTTTTTCAGGCGCGCCTGCTCTGGGTTGTTGGTGTACTCGTTGCCACAGCGGTAAATGCGCTCTTGCGACCACACCGCGCCCGACACCACAAGACCCAAGACCAGGGCCAGTCCACGATTGCAAGTTTTCATGAGCATGCCGACAAACACAAAAACGGTCAGTATGACCCAAGCGCCGCACCCTGGTGCCGCGCCTGGGGCATAGGATGTGTAACGGTTCGCACGGTCGCACGGCTTCGTTGGTGCCGGTGACCACAAAAAAGGGACGGCAAAGCCGTCCCTTTTTTGCGTGGGGGCAAGCCGGCACACCGCAGGCGTGCGGCTTGGCCCGTCACAGGCTGAAGTACATGTCGAATTCGGCCGGTGCCACTTCGATGCGGCTGCGGGTCACGTCTTGCATCTTCAGATCGATGTAGGCGTCGATCATGGAATCGGTGAACACGCCACCCTTGGTCAGGAAGGCACGGTCCTTGTCCAGCGCTTCCAGAGCCTGGTCCAGGCTGTGGCAGACGGTCGGCACCAACTTGTCCTCTTCGGGCGGCAGGTGGTACAGATCTTTGGTGGCGGCTTCGCCGGGATGGATCTTGTTTTCCACGCCGTCCAGACCCGCCATCAACAGGGCGGCAAAGCCCAGGTAGGGGTTCATCAGTGGATCGGGGAAGCGGGCTTCCACGCGACGGCCCTTGGGGTTGGCCACATAAGGAATGCGGATAGAGGCCGAACGGTTCTTGGCAGAGTAAGCCAGTTTCACCGGGGCTTCGAAGTGCGGCACCAAGCGCTTGTAGCTGTTGGTACCGGGGTTGGTGATGGCGTTGAGGGCACGGGCGTGTTTGAT
>CAMBOY010000268.1 GCA_945869245.1 Hydrogenophaga intermedia | reverse complement strand
CGGGGTCGTCGCTCTGGCGCCAGATGAACGGGCCGCTGCCAAAGTCCATGTAGCCGTCGGCCGGCGGCACAAAGCGGTGGCCCAAGGCCAGCAGGCCTTGCTGCAACTCAGCGGCCATGGTGGGCTCCAAGTCCACCTGCAGGCCGGTGTCCACCTTCCAGCGCGGCGCGTCGCAGGCGGCCTGCGGGTGCTGGCGGTGCAGCAGCAGGCGCACCAGGGTCTGCACATGGCCTTGGGGCTGCATATTGCCGCCCATCACGCCAAAGGCCATGCGCGGGCGCCCACCCTCGGTCAAGAAGCCGGGGATGATGGTGTGGAAGGGCTGCTTGGCGCCAGCCACCTCGTTGGGGTGGCCGCGCTCGCGGGTGAAGCCAAAGCCCCGGTTTTGCAGGCTCACGCCGGTGCCGGGCACCACCACGCCGCTGCCAAAGCCCCAGAAATTGCTTTGGATAAAGCTCACCATTTGCCCGCGCTCGTCGGCCACGCTCAGGTAGACCGTGCCACCGCGCGGCGGTGTGCCGTGGGCAAAGTCGCTGGCGCGGTCGTTTTGAATCAGGCGGGCGCGCGCGCGCAGGTAGTCGGGGTGCAACAGATCGGCCGCTGTGACTTCGCGCATGGCGCGCGGGTCGGCCACCCAGCGGTAGGTGTCGGCAAAGGCGAGCTTCATGGCTTCGATCTGCCAGTGCTGGGCCAGCACGCTGTCGACCGGCTGCTCGGCCAGCGGCAGATGCTGCAACATGCCCAGCGCCATCAGCGCGGCAATGCCTTGGCCGCTGGGCGGCATCTGGTGCACCGTGTGACCGGCAAAGTCTTGGGCAATCAGGTCGATCCAGGCGCAGCGGTGCGCGGCCAGGTCGGCCTCAGTCAACAGCGCGCCATGCTCGCGCGCGTGCGCAGCGATGCGCGCCGCTGTCTCGCCCCGGTAAAAGTCCTCGCCGCGCGTCTCGGCAATGCGGCGCAGCGTGCGCCCGGCGTCGGCGAACACAAAACGCTCACCCGGCTCGGGCGCACGCCCGCGCGGCATAAAGGTGTCGGCAAAACCGGGCTGGCCTTGCAGCTCAGGCACCGCGCGCGCCCACTTCCAGGCCACGGTCACCGCCACCGCGTGGCCGCGCTCGGCCAGCTCGATGGCGGGCTGCAGCAAATCGGCAAACGGCAGCCGGCCAAAGCGCTCGTGCAGCGCCACCCAGGCCGACACCGCACCGGGCACGGTCACCGAGTCCCAGCCGCGCTTGGGCATGGCCGCGCCCGGGCCGTATTTGGCGTCAAAATGTTGCGCGCTCCAAGCGGCGGGCGACAAGCCGGCGGCGTGCAGCCCATGCAACTGCCCGCCGTCGGCCACGAGGGCAAAGGCGTCGCTGCCCAAGCCATTGGAGCACGGCTCCACCACGGTGAGCGCCGCCGCCGCGGCAATGGCGGCGTCCACCGCGCTGCCGCCGCGCATCAGCATGCGCACGCCAGCCTGGGTGGCCAAGGGGTGCGAAGTGGCCACCGCGTTGCGCGCCATCAGCGGCGTGCGGTAGCTGGGATAGGGGTTGCGCCAGTCGAATGTCATGCGGGCCTCGTGCGTCGGATCAGGCCGGCATGCTAGCCGCGTCAAGCGCTGTGTGGCGTCTGCGGCGAGACAATCCCCTGCCCCGCCGGGTGTCCTTACAAGGGATTGCCCAGCAGCTTGGAGATGGCCGCGATATGCGCGGCGCAGGGCACCTGAGCCGGCATCTCGTCCTCAGCGGCGGTGGCGTTTTCGTGCGCCTGGATCGCTTTGACCATGGCGTACTGGTCTTCCCAGATCAGGGTTTTGCCGGGTGGGCACATGTCGCGCAGGGTGCCGTACCAGTAGTAGCCGTCGGCCCCGCCAAACAGCTTGTCGATGCCGGCGGCGTCGCCACTGCTCAAGCCCTGGGCAGAGAGCAGCATCTGGAGTTTTTGGTGCGAGACGGAGTAGCGCATGTTGAGCGGAGCAAAAAGAGGAACAAGGCGGGGACTGTAGCAAACGCCAGCCCGACCGCCCTCGCACCACAGCGTCCTCACTCGGTCGGCGTTCAGCGCTCGCCGCGCAACAACCCCAAAGTCGGGGTTTCGTTGAAGAAGTTCCAAGGTTTGAGCAACACATTGACCCATTCGGTGGGCATGATGGGCCACTCTTCGGCTCTGGCCACATGGGTGGTGCCGGTGGTCAACCAGACCACGTTGTCGGTGTTCACAATGCTCTGGTCGTCTGCGCTGAATAGGCCCAAACCTGTGTCCTTGCGTGAGCGGTTGGGGTATTTGCCTTCGGGAAAGCGTTCGTCGGGGTGGTAGCGGGTGACCCAAATCTGCCGGTCCATGAAGCGCAGGCGGTTGTAGATCCACTCGTCCGGGCCGAAGTTCGCCCCTTTGGCCACCGGGTGTGTGCCCCCGGCATAGGGAATGAGCTGGTAGGACACGGGGTAGCCCAGTTTGTTGGTTTTGCCCGGGTTGCTGAGCAAGCGGATGTGCGCCGGGTCGAATTTCTGCGCCGCTTGCTGCTCGCTGGCAACCGTGCGCTCCACCGTCTGCATGGTACTGGTGCGCGGGCCGCCGGCGGTGTTGGGCAACACCACGTTGTCGATTTCAGTCAGTGAGTTGGCCTCGCCGTCGACGTCCAAATCGAGCCGGAAGTTGTAGATGTGCTGGTGGGTGGTGCCGACGATGTGGTGGTCGATCAAGGTGCCGTAGCGGGTATCTTCTTTGGCAGTGGCGTCTTGCATGGTGCGCGACTTCACACCTTTGACCGCCTCGATGCCGGTGGCACCGGCGTTGATGCCGATGGTGCCGTTTTCGGCAAACACCCAGTCGAAGATGTAGTCGTAGTTGCCCACCGTACTGATCCAGCGCAGCACGAGTTCGCGGCGTTCGGCGCTGGCATTGGGTTTGCCCATTTCCTGATGCTTGTATTCCGGTCCGGCGTAGCGCTCAAACACGGCCATGGCGTTGGGGATGGTCATGGGCGCACCGGCGGTGTCGGCCAAGGTGGCATCCAGCAGCACGGCGTTCATAGGCGCGTCCTTGCCGCCTTCGATGGGCGAGGTCAAGGTGCCCATGCCGTATTCGCCCGAGTCCAAATAGGCCTTGAAGTACCACCCCACATCGGGGTCGCCGTAGGGCACGATCATGCCGCCCAAGGTACCTTCGTACATGACCTTGCGCTTGGTGCCGTTGTCGTTGTAGGTCACGGTGGACAAGGTCAGCCCTGTGCGCGAGTTCAGGCTGAAATGCATCTGCCAGTTGCGCCAGCTCAAGGTATGGCCGGTGATGGTGTAGTTCTTGCCCTCGGGCTCTGTGATCCACAGCGGCTTGTAAGGCTTGGGACGCGGGCCGGGACTGTTGACATAGGGTGTGGGCTTCATGGGCACAGGAATCACGGCACCGTCTTCGACCTTGACGACCTGTTGCTTCTCTAAGTCCACCACCGCCACCAAATTCTCGATCGGATGGGCCCAATAGTTGTTATCGCCCACATCGAGATAGCTCACCACCTTCAGCAAACGCTCTTCTTGCCGCAAACCGTCTTTGCCGTCGAAATAGCCCACAGTCAGAGGCGTGGCCACCACTTTTTTGACATCACGGATGCCGCGCTTGGCCAAAGCCTGGGCAAATGCGGCGCTGTTTTCGATCGCCTTTTGCACCGCTGCAAAATCGTCCAACAGCACCATGCCGTGGGCGCCTTCGATGGCTTGCCAGCGCGTCAGCGTTTGGGTAGCGATGTCCACCGTGCCTTCGAAGACGTGACGCCCGTCCAAGACCACAAAGTCGGCTTGGCGGGGGGCTTGCAGCGGGGTGCCTTGCAGCGCGTGAGCCCACACTTGGTCTTTGGGTGGCGCTTTGAGGGCAATCTCGGAAAAGCGCAAATTGGGTTTAAAACGGCCCGAGGCTTTGATGGACGCCACCACCGTCTGGATCTCGGCGGCCGTCAGCGGATTGAGTGGGTGTGGCTTGCGCTCAATCGCAAAGGTCTGGTCCAAACCCGACTGGAACACCTGGGGCAAGAAGTCGTGCGCCACCATGGCCCGACCCTTGCGCATGACCAAGGGCACTGGCAAACGCAAGGTGGCCCCATTGACTTGAGCGGTGCGTGCACCGGGTTTGACGCGCACCAGGGTGCTGTTGCGCGTCAAAGTGAACACTTGGGCATAGGCGTCCCAGTGCACACGGGTGTTGAAGTCTTTGGCCGCTTGCATGGATATTCCTTATACTAATGAGCAGGAGTTATTGGAAATGGTCCTATGGCATGGCACAGACCTTAAACTTATTGAGC
>CAMBOY010000267.1 GCA_945869245.1 Hydrogenophaga intermedia | reverse complement strand
CATCATCACCGCGCCCGAGCCGCAATACCGCCAGCTCCGCGCGGTGATTGACCAGCTCGACGCGCGCCGCGCCCAGGTGTATGTGGAGAGCCTGATCGCCGAGGTCAATGCCGACAAGGCGGCCGAGTTCGGCATCCAGTGGCAAGGGCCTATCGGCAAGGATGGCAACAGCCTCATCGGTTTGCTGGGCACCAACTTTGGCGCTGGCGGCAGCAACATCATCAACTTGGCCAGTGGTGCGACCAGGACGCCCAACGCGGGTTTGAATTTTGGTGTGGTGCGCGACACCAATGGGGTGTACGTGTTGGGCCTGCTGGCGCGTTTTCTGCAGACCAACGGCGACGGCAACATCCTGTCCACCCCCAATCTGCTGACCCTGGACAACGAAGAGGCCAAGATCGTCATTGGCCAAAACGTGCCTTTTGTGACTGGCCGCTTCACCAACACCGGCACCGGCGGCGGCAACAACGGCGCGGTCAATCCGTTTCAAACCATTGAGCGCAAAGACGTGGGTCTGACGTTGCGGGTCAAACCACAAATCAGCGAAAACGGCACCATCAAGATGACCATCTTCCAGGAAGTCAGCAGCGTGCAGGCGTCCTCGGTCAATTCGGCTTCTGGGCTGATCACCAACAAACGCTCCATCGAATCGACCGTGCTGGTGGACGACGGCGCCATTGTGGTGCTCGGCGGCCTGCTGCAAGACGAATTCTCTGGCAACGAAGACAAGGTGCCGGGCTTGGGCGATGTGCCGGTACTGGGCAATCTGTTCAAGAGCAACACCCGCAACCGAAAGAAGACCAATCTGATGGTGTTTCTGCGCCCCGTGGTACTGCGCGACGCGCGCGCCACCCAAAGCCTGAGCGCCGACCGCTACGAGCTGATGCGCGCGATCCAGCAAAGCACCCAACCCGAGCCCAGCCGCGCCTTGCCAATCAACGAGGCACCGGTGCTGCCTGCCCTGCCCGCAGTGCCCGGCCCGGCGGCCGACAGCCAGCCGCGCTGAGCCATGAAATACCCGCTGCCCTACGCCTTTGCGCGCGAAAACCAATGGCTGCTGGAAGACAACGGCGAAGCGCTGGTGCTGGTGGGCGCCGAAGTGTCTCTGGCCGATGCGCAACGACAAACCGAGCGGCTCTCGGCCCTGGGCGAAATCATGCGCACCCACCCGGTGACCGACGTGGTCTGGGAGGCGCCCGAGACCTTGGCCCAACGCATCAGCGCCGCCTACGCCCAGGGCGAATCGAGCGCGGCCGCTGTGGTCAGCGAGGTCCAGGGCGACGCCGATTTGAGCCGCATGATGCAGGAGCTGCCGGCCATTGAAGACCTGCTGGAAACCGCCGACGACGCGCCCATCATCCGCATGCTCAACGCCTTGCTGACCCAGGCCGCGCGCGATGGCGCCAGCGACATCCACATCGAGCCGTATGAGCGGCATTCGAGTGTGCGCTTTCGGGTCGACGGCACGCTGCGCGAGGTGGTGCAACCCAACCGAGCGCTGCACGCCGCGCTGATCTCGCGCCTCAAAATCATGGCCGAGCTCGACATTTCAGAAAAACGCCTGCCGCAAGACGGCCGCATCAGCCTGCGCATTGGCACCCGCGCGGTGGACGTGCGGGTCTCCACCCTGCCCAGCGCCCACGGCGAGCGCGCGGTGCTGCGTTTGCTCGACAAAAGCGAGAGCAAGCTCACCCTCGAAGCGGTGGGCATGCAAGGCGAGGTGTTGCGCCGTTTTGAGGGGCTGATCGCCCAGCCGCACGGCATTTTGCTGGTGACTGGCCCGACCGGCTCGGGCAAAACCACCACGCTGTACGCGGCGCTGCAACGCTTGGACGCCAGCAGCAGCAACATCATGACGGTGGAAGATCCGATCGAGTACGAACTCAGTGGCGTGGGGCAAACCCAAGTCAACAGCAAAATCGAGCTGACCTTTGCCAAGGCGCTGCGCGCCATCCTGCGGCAAGACCCGGACGTGATCATGATCGGTGAAATTCGCGACCTGGAAACCGCACAGATTGCGGTCCAGGCCTCGCTCACCGGCCACTTGGTGCTCGCCACGCTGCACACCAACGACGCGGCCAGTGCGGTGACCCGGCTGGCCGACATGGGCATCGAGCCGTTTTTGCTCTCCAGCTCGCTGCTGGGTGTCTTGGCCCAGCGCCTGGTGCGCAAGCTCTGCCCACACTGCCGCCGCCCGGGTGGCGACGGCCACTGGCACCCGGTGGGGTGCACCCACTGCGGCCACACCGGCTACCAAGGCCGCACCGGCGTGTTTGAGCTGCTGGCGGTGGACGAAGACATCCGCGCGCTGGTGCACCGCCAAGCGCCCGAGGCCGACATCCGCGCCTTGGCCCAGCAGCGCGGCATGGCCTTGATGCGCGACGACGGCGAACGGCTGGTGCGCGACGGCATCACCAGCCGCGAAGAGCTGCTGCGGGTGACCCGCGACTGATCGCCCCAGCCCATGCCCGCCTACCAGTACGAAGCCCTGAGCAGCGACGGCGCCACCCAGCGCGGCGTGATCGAGGCCGACACCGCCAAAGCCGCACGCGGCCTGCTGCGCCAGCGTGGCTTGGTGCCGCTGGCGGTGGACACGGTGAGCGCGGGCCAGCGCGAGGGCGAGACCTCGCTGCTGAACCGGCGCATCGGCGGGCGCAAAACCTTCTCATCGGTGATGCTGGCGGTGTGGACGCGCCAGCTCGCTGGCTTGGTGGCCGCCGGCCTGCCGCTGGAGCGCGCCTTGGGCGCCTTGGCCGACGAGGCTGAAACCCCGCAACAACAAGGCCTGGTGGCCGCGCTGCGCGCCGAGGTCAATGGCGGTGCGGCATTCGCGGCGGCGCTGGCCCAGCACCCGGGTGAGTTCTCCGACACCTACCGCGCGGTGGTGGCCGCCGGCGAACAAAGCGGGCGGCTCGACAAGGTGCTGCTGGCCCTGGCCGATGAACTCGAAGAACGCCAGGCGCTCAACAACAAGCTGCTTGGCGCCATTCTGTATCCGGCCATCGTCTCGGGCATTTCGGTGCTGATCGTGATCTTTCTGGTCACCTATGTGGTGCCGCAAGTGGCCTCGGTGTTCACCGGGCAGCAACGCAGCCTGCCTTTCCTGACCACGCTGATGCTGGGCATCAGCGCAGGCGTGCGCCAGTACGGCTGGCTGATGGTCTTGTCGCTGACCGTCGCCGGTGTGCTGCTGTGGCGCGCGCGCGGCATCGAGGCCACGCGGCTGCGCATGGACGCGGCCTGGCTCACGCTGCCGCTGGTGGGGCGGCTGGCGCGCAGCTACAACGCGGCGCGTTTTGCCACCACCCTGGCCATGCTGGCCGACGCCGGTGTGCCGATTCTCAAAGCGCTGCAAACCGCGGCCGACACCTTGTCGAACCGCGCCATGCGGCAAGACGCGCTCGACGCTCTGGTGCTGGTGCGCGAAGGCGCGCCACTGGGCCACGCGCTGGCCAGCAAAAAGCGCTTTCCCGCGCTGGTGCCCATGTTTGCACGGCTGGGTGAACAAACCGGCCAACTACCGGCCATGCTGTCGCGCGCGGCCCAGCAGCTCTCGGCCGAGGTGCAGCGCCGCGCCATGCACCTGGCCACCGTGCTGGAGCCACTGCTGATTGTGGGCATGGGCCTGGTGGTCATGGCCATTGTGCTGGCGGTGCTGCTGCCCATCATCGAACTCAACCAACTCGTCACAACCTAACACCCTTCGGAGGCCCATCATGGGACTGTCCCTGCAAGGCAAACTGGTGGTCGCCATCTCGTCGCGGGCGCTGTTCGACTTCGAAGAAGAAAACCGCGTCTTCGAGACCCGCGACGACCGCTCCTACATGCAGCTGCAGCTCGAGCGGCTGGACGTGCCGGCCCGCCCGGGTGTGGCGTTTTCGCTGGTGCGCAAGCTGCTGGCCTTCAACACGGCTGAGAGTCAACCGGTCGAGGTGGTGATCCTCTCGCGCAACGACCCGGTCTCGGGCATGCGGGTGTTCCGCTCGGCCACGCACTATGGCCTGCCCATTCAGCGCGGCAGCTTCACCCGGGGCCAGCCGCCGTGGCGCTACCTCAAACCACTGCGCGCCAATCTGTTTTTGTCGGCCAACTTGGCCGATGTGCGCTCGGCGCTGGACGCCGGCGTGCCCGCCGCCCGGGTGTACCCGCAGTCGGTGCGCGCCAGCGACGCCCACCCCGACGAGGTGCGCATCGCCTTTGACGGCGACGCCGTGCTGTTTTCAGACGACGCCGAACAGGGGTATCAGGCCCACGGCCTGCAGGCTTTTCAGGCGCACGA
>CAMBOY010000266.1 GCA_945869245.1 Hydrogenophaga intermedia | reverse complement strand
GGTTTTGGGCGATCACAAACATCTCGGGCGCCTGCAGACTGGCCGCCACCGTCTGGCCACGCTCCACCGCCCGCTTGATGACAATGCCACTGACCGGCGAGACGATGCGGGTGCGGCCCAGGTCGACCCGCGCCTGCGCCAGCTGCGCCTCGCGCTGGGCCACCACCGCTTGGGCGTTGCGGATTTGCGCCTCGTTCACCCCCTGCTGAGCCTGGGCCGAGCGCAAATTGTCCTCGGCAATCGACAGCGCGGCGCGGGTGCGGTCGGCCTCACTCTGGGCAATAAAACCCTGGGCAATCAACTGCAAATTGCGTTCGTGCATGCGGCGCGCTTCGCCCAGATCGCTGTGGGCGCGTGAGATGCCGGCGCGCGCCGCCATGCTGTTGGCCTGGGCGGTGAGCACGGTGGCGCGAGCGGCCTCCAGATCGGCCTCGGCCGAGCGCACCCGGAATTCAAAGGTGGCGGGGTCGAGCTGGGCGATCACCTGGCCAGCTTGGACCTCGCTGTTGAAGTCGGCAAACAGCTCCTTGATCTGGCCCGAAATCTGCGAACTCACCGACACCTGCGACACCGGGTTCACATTGCCCGAAGCCGACACGGTGGCCACGATCGGTCCGCGCTCAATCGTGCCGGTGCGCCACGCCGTGGCCTGGGCCTCGGAGCGCTGCAGCCACCACCAGGCGCCGCCGGCCACCAGCGCCAGCAACACCACCACACCCAACCAACGTGTTTTTGTCATAGGCAAATTGTAGAAAGCCCAGCCCGGGCCGCACCCTGCGCTCTGGCAAACCCATGTAAAGCCCGGGTAAAGGACGGATCACGGCGTGACACGGCGGTGTTTGTCATCCCCGTTCGCGCCGCCGCAGCCACGTTTGGCGCCACCAGCCGGCGCTTCGTCGCACGCCGCTGGCAAGCCCTCGGCCCACCAGTGAGCATCCACACACCCCCTCAACATTCCACGGAGTTTCACCATGCAACGATGGCTCACTGTGATCGCCTTGCCCCTTTGCCTGGCCAGCCACGCCCACGCCGCCGACCTGCAGGTGACCGTGCACAACGTGCAGTCCGACAGCGGCAAGGTCATGCTCGCACTCTTCGACGAAGCCCACCCCTGGCTGAAAAACGCCCGGAATGCGCAGATGGTCAGCGCCATCTCTCGCGACAAAGGCACGCAGGTGACGCTGGTTTTCAAAGACCTGCCGCCCGGCCGCTACGCCGTGAGCGGCTACCACGACCTCAACGGCAATGGCGAGCTCGACAGCAACGCCATGCGCATCCCCACCGAGCCGGTGGGCTTCTCCAACGGCGCCCAGGCGCGTTTCGGCCCACCTCGCTTCAACGACGCCGCCCTCAGCCTGGGTGAACACGACCTGAAGATCGACGTTCACCTGAAGTGAAGCGCCGGGCGCTGAACGCGTCGCATGAGCGGTGCGCTCAAGCGCGGAACTGTGCTCCCGCTCAACGCTCAGTCTTCCGGCTCCACGGGCAGCGTGTGCGCGTCCAGCGCCCAAGCCGCCCGGGTGCTGACAAACACCTGGCTGCTGGGCTGATGCGCCAGCTCGGTGTCGAACACCGCCCGAGCGATGTGCAGTTCACCCGGACAACGCGGTGAGCGAAAAAACATCGGGCTGCCGCACCGCCCACAAAAGCCACGCCCGGCGCCCTGCGCCGTCTCAAACCAGCGCAAGGCGTCTGCCGCAGAGTCGATCTGCACAGCGGACTCGCCAAACCCCACCCAGGTGACCATGGGCGCGCCGTGCGCGCGCTGGCAGCGACTGCAATGGCAATGCGCCACCCAGCGGGTCGGCAGCCGCGCGGTGAAATGCACCGCCCCACACAGGCCAGCCCCATGGGCCGCGTTCACAGAATGCATGTCAACACCTCGCCATTCGCTCCACCACAAGGGCGTTTCACACCGCCACCGCGCGCTTCGTCGCCATCCGCTGGCCGGACAAGCAGCGCCCTTGCACCATGCCCCCATGTTCACCCAGGAGCCCACCATGCAAATGACCCCCGTGATCGCCATTCACCTCAGCGCCGCGCTGGCGGCCATCGCCGTTGGCCCGGTAGCCTTGTGGGCCCGGCGCGGCCACGCGGCACCCCGCGCCGTCGCGCGGCCGCGTCCCCGGCTGCACCGCGCCGCCGGCTACGCCTGGGTCACGCTGATGCTGATCGCCTCTGTCTCAGGCCTGTTCATCCGCGACTACCAGCTGCCCAACATCGCCGGCTACACGCCCATTCACCTGCTGATCCCCGTGACGCTGGGCTCGCTGTTCATGGCATTTCGGGCCTTGCTGCAAGGCCAGATCCGCCGCCACCAAATCTGGATGACATCCCTCTACATCAGCGCCTGCCTGATCGCGGGGGCCTTCACTTTGCTGCCCGGCCGTTATCTGGGGCAGCTGGTGTGGGGGCAGTGGCTGGGCTGGCTGTGAGCCCACGCGCTGCCACAATGTCTGGCATGCCCGCCACCCGCTCCCCCTGGATACCCGCCGACGCGCGCACCGGCCTGCTGCGCCGTGGACTGATTGTGGGGGTGATGGCGCTGGCGATTGCCGCCATGCAAACCCTCATGGGCGGCCATGGTGCGCTCGCCTCGCTGGTCTACAGCCTGGCCATCAGCGGCGCCATCTGGACCTGTACCGACGTGCTGCGGGTGGCGGCCCACCGCTGGCTGCGCACCAGCGGCCCGCATTACTGGGCCTTGTCGGGCCGCATGGTGCTGTTTCTCACCGCCGGGGTGCTGCTGGGCTACACCGTGGGCACGCTGCTGGGCGACGCCTACGCCGACCAGTCCACCCTGGCGCTGCTGTGGCGCTCGCCCGCGCGCTTTGTGGGGCTGCTGCTGTTTTCTTTGGCGGTGAGCCTGGGTTTTCTCACCTACTTTTACCTGCGCGAACGCAACGCCGAGCTGCAGCGCGAAGCCACCGAAGCCCAGTTGCAGGTGCTGCGCGCCCAGCTCGACCCGCACATGCTGTTCAACACCCTGGCCAACCTGCGCGCGCTGATCGACCAGCGGCCCGAGCAAGCCACCGAGATGCTGGACCGGCTGGTCGCCTATCTGCGCGCCACGCTGGGCGCCAGCCGCGCCGACGGGCAAGGCCACACCCACACCCTGGGCGACGAGGTCGAGCGCCTGCACGACTACCTGGCCCTGATGGCGGTGCGCATGGGCCCGCGCCTGCAGGTGCGGCTCGATGTGCCCGACGAATTGAAGAGTCAGCCGGTGCTGCCGCTGCTGCTGCAGCCGCGGGTGGAAAACGCCAACCGCCACGGGCTAGAGCCCCAAAACAACGGCGGCACCATCGCCCTGCAAGCCCAGCGCGACGGCGATCAACTGGTGCTGACCCTGAGCGACACGGGGGCGGGCGGCGCGGCGTTTCGCGAAGCCAGCCCCCACAACGGCCCCCACACTGGGGGTCTGGGCCTGGCCCATGTGCGCGAGCGGCTGCACACCCGCTATGGCGCAGCCGCACACATGGCGCTGCACAGCCCCCCTGGCCACGGCACCCGCATCACCCTGCAATGGCCCCTGCAGCACTGAACGTGGCGGGCCATGCGCGATACTGCGGACATGAGCGAATTCAGCCCGTCGTCGCCCCAGCGCACCGCCCGCCGCGGCGCCATTGGCATCGCGCTGTTTTGGGTGGTGTTGGCGGCCGCGCTGTTTGCGGTGTTCAAGTGGATGGAAGTGCAGGAACGCCAGAGCCTGTTGCCCTACACCACCGACAGCGGCGAGCTGGTGATTCCGCGCCACCGCGACGGCCACTTTTATGTGAATGGCGAGGTCAACCGCGTGCCGGTGCGCTTTCTGGTGGACACCGGCGCCTCGGCGGTGAGTGTGAGCGACGCCCAAGCCCAACAAGCGCAACTGCCCGAGGGCCGACCCATCACCCTGCAAACCGCCAACGGCGAGCGCCCCGGGCGCTTGGTGCATGGCGTGCCGGTGAAGGTGGGGCACCTGGCCCTGAACAACGTGACCGTGGTCAGCGGCCTGACCGGTCTGCCGGCCGATCAAGCCCTGCTGGGCCAGAGCTTTTTGCGCCAATTTGATGTGAAGCTGCGCGAAAAAGACATGGTGCTCATGCCCCGCACCCAACCCTGACCATGCCCACCGCCCTGATCGCCGAAGACGAGCCGCTGCTGGCCCAAGCCCTGCAACAGGCCCTGCAACGCGCCTGGCCCGAACTGCAGGTGCTGGCGGTGGCACCCCACGGCCGCGCGGCGGTGGACCTGGCGCTGCAGCACGGCCCCGACGTGCTGTTTTTGGACGTGCGCATGCCTGGCATCAGCGGGCTGGACGCCGCCGCCGAACTCGCCGAGCGCTGGGCCGACGACGCGCCCACCG
>CAMBOY010000265.1 GCA_945869245.1 Hydrogenophaga intermedia | reverse complement strand
TGGTTTGGTCCCAGGTGGTGGGCACTTCCACAATCTTCACGTTTTGGCGCACCGCATTGAGCGCGTCCACAAAGCCTTTCTTGCGCTCTTGGCCGGTGGACTGGCCTTGGTCGCCGGTCACGTAAATCACGGTGTCGCCGTCCTGGATTTGCTCGGCGGCCCACTTGCCCTGCACCTCGGCGGCCTTGATGTTGTCGGTGGCCACATACGACGTGATCTGGGCACCGGTGATGCCGGTGTCCACCGCCACCACCTTGATGCCAGCGGCCAGTGCCTTGTTGATGGCCGGTGCAATGCCCGCCGAGTCCACCGGAGCGATGGCAATCGCGTTGACTTTGCGGGTGATCATGTCTTCGACGATGGCCAGCTGCTTGGACAGCTCGCCTTTTTCGGCGGCGAGTTCGATGAACTTGACGCCCGGGGCGTTGCCCGCTTGTTTGGCGCCGCCGTTGATCAGGGTCCAGCCTTCGTTGGTGTTGCCGTTGGTGATGTAGGCCACGGTCAACTCAGCCACCGGCGCGGGGGCGCTGGCTGCGGGCGCTGCGGGCTCTTCTTTTTTGCCGCAGGCGCTCAGGGTGGCGGCCACGATGGCGGCCAGGGCGAATTGGCCAAAAGTGCGTTTGTTCATGGGGATGTCTCCGGGTGTGTGAATAAAGAGCAGCAGGGCGGGGGGTGCGTTGCTGTGCCGCGATTACAGCCCAAAACCGGTAATAAATAAATCTAGTAGTTTTACTAATACGCAAACGTCCCGCTTTGGGCGAAGCTTGTCGCCATCCTGGACCACCATTGCCCCTGCACCATGCGCACCACACAACCTGTTCTGGCCATCGAGGGCCTGACCAAACACTACGGTGGCGTCAAGGCGCTGACCGACGCCGGCTTTTGTCTCATGCCCGGCGAGCACGCGGCCATCGTGGGCGACAACGGCGCCGGCAAAAGCACCTTTGTGCGCCTGATCACCGGGGTGGAGCAGCCCAACAGCGGCACCATCCGGCTCGACGGCCGGCCGGTGCAGTTCGCCTCGCCGCTGGACGCGCGCGAGCAGGGCATCGAGACGGTCTACCAGACCCTGGCGCTGGCCGAAGACTTGGACGTGCCAGCCAATATTTTTTTGGGCCGCGAGCTGACCCACTTCAACCTAGGCCCTTTGTCGGTGCTCAACCACAAGGCCATGCGCGAGCGCTCGGCCGCCATGTTGGCCACCACCGGGGTGAAGATCCAGGACATGTCCGAAACCCTGCGTGGCATGTCGGGCGGCCAGCGCCAGTGTGTGGCGATTGCGCGCGCAGCCGGTTTTGCCAACAAACTCATCATCCTCGACGAGCCCACCGCCGCGCTCGGTGTGCAGGAAACCGCCCGGGTCGAAGAGATCATCAAGGGCCTGAAGCAACGGGCCATCCCGCTCATCATCATCAGCCACAACCTGCGCCAGGTGTTTGACTTGGTGGACCGCATTTGGGTGTTCCGCCAAGGCCGCATCATCTGCAGCCGGCCCAAGCACTTGAGCAACCCCGAAGAGATTGTGGGTCTGATCACCGGCGCCATCGACCCAGCCTCGCTGCCGGCCGAGGAAGCGAGCCTGGCATGCTGAAAGGGATCGACCCGCTGCTCACGCCCGAGCTGCTGATGCACCTGTGTGCCATGGGCCACGGCGAATGGGTGGCGGTGGTGGACGCGAACTTCACCGCCGATTTTTTGAGCCGTGGCAAACCCGTGGTGCGCTTGCCCGGGCACAGCTTGGCGCGGGTGAGCGCCGCTGTGCTGTCGGTGCTTCCGCTCGCCAGCGATGTGGCGCAGCCCGCCACGTATATGCGGGTGTGTGGCAGCGCCAACGGACACCGCACCGCCGCGCAGCAAGCGGTGGTTGATCTGCTGGGCCGCGAGGGTGTGGGGCCGGATCGGGTCGAGGCGGTGGAGCGGTACGCCTTCTACGACAAAATCGCCGGTGCCAGCCTCATCGTCCAGTCGGGCGAAGGCACGGCTTATGGCAACGCCCTGTTTTGCAAGGGCGTCATCTTGCACTGAATGCCCGCTTGAACACCGACACCGCCTCTTCTTCGCGCCAGATGCGCGGCTCCAACCAGCACGGCATGCGCCAGTTCAACGAGCGCACCGTGCTGCAGGCGATTCGCCTGCACGGCGCCATGCCCAAAGCCGACTTGGCGCGCCTGACCCAGCTCTCGGGCCAAACGGTGTCGATCATCGTCGACCGGCTGCTTGACGACGGCCTGCTGATCAAACAAGAGCGGGTGCGTGGCAAGGTGGGGCAGCCCTCGGTGCCGCTGTCGCTCAACCCCGACGGCGCCTACAGCGTGGGCGTGCAGGTGGGCCGGCGCAATCTGGAGCTGCTGGTGGCCGATTTTTGTGGCCAACCGGTGGACCGGTTTGAGCTGCGCTACGACTACCCCGACCCCGAGCGCCTGCTGGGCCAGATCACCCAGGGCCTGCAGACCCTGCAAGCGCGCCGGGGCGAGGCTTGGAGCCGGGTGGTGGGACTGGGGCTGACGGCGCCGCTGTCGCTGCACCAGTGGGGCGATGTGCTGGGTGGCGAAGCCGCGCAAGCCCTGGCCGCCTGGGAGCGCATCGACCTGCCCACCGCAGTGCAGGCGCTCACGGAACTGCCCGTGGTGTTCGCCAAAGACACCATCGCCGCCTGTGTGGCCGAGCTGCTGCAGGGGCGAGGGCGCAGCCTGCGCAGCTTTCTCTACATCTACGTCAGCACCTTTGTGGGTGGCGGCTTGGTGCTGCAGGGCCACATCATGGGCGGCGAGCGCGGCAACGCCGGCGCCATCGGCTCGCTGCCGGTGGGGCTGGCCGGCAAAAAAGGCGCGCCGCCGCAGCTGCTGCAAATGGCCTCGGGCTGGCAGCTCGAACAGGCGCTGGTGGCCGCCGGGCACGACGCCACCGCGTTGCACCGCGACGGCATCATGCACCCCGACTACGCCGCCGTGACCGGCCCGTGGATCGCCCAGGCCAGCCACGCCCTGGCCATGACCGTGGCCAGTGCCTCGGCCTTGCTCGATCTGGACGCAGTGGTCATCGACGGCTCACTCGGCCACAGCCTGATGGAGGCGCTGCGCGAAGCCATTCGCAGCGCGCTGCGCCAGTACCGCTTTGACGGCATGCACCAGCCCGAGCTGCTGACTGGCGAGATCGGCGCCCACGCGCGCGCGCTCGGCGGCGCGCTGCTGCCGCTGCACACCCAGTTTTTCCCCGACAAAGACATTTTTCTGAAACAAGACAGCGCATGAAGCTCTTTCTGGACGGCGCCGACCACCGCACTTGGACACTGCCCGCCGGCGCCCCGCCGGTGCAGGGCGTCACCACCAACCCCACCTTGGTGCGCCAAGCCGGCCTGCGTGTGACGCTGGCCGACTACCTGGGGCTGATCGCGCGCGCCGGTGAGGCACGCCTGCCCGAGCTGATGCTGCAGCTGCCCCAGCCCGACGTGGCACAGGGGCAGGACTGGGTCGCGCAGCTTGCGCCCGCCGCCGCGCAAGCGGGTGTGGCGCTCACCATCAAGCTGCCCTGCCACCCCGACTGGGCGCCGCTGGCTGCGGCCACCCGTGCGGCGGGTTTGCCGGTGCTCATCACCGGGGTGGCCAACCCGGTGCAGCTGCTGTGGGCGCAGGCCCAGGGCGCGCGCTGGGTGGCGCCGTACTTCAGCCGCTTGGTGGCCGACGGCCGCGACGCCTGGGCGCTGATGCAGGCCTGTGTGGCCTTGCCGGCTGGCGCGCCGCAGCTGCTGGCAGCCAGTGTCAAAACCGCCGACGATCTGGCGCGCCTGATCGGCATCGGTGCCCACGCGGTCACCCTGCGGCCCGAGATGGTGGCCAGCCTGTGCCAAGACCGCCTGACACAAACCGCCATCGACCAGTTCAACGCCGACTGCGCGGGCTAGCCTGTCGGTCACGTTCGTTGAGTCTGGCTTCATCGAGGTGTTGGTGCTAAAGTAGATACGTTTTCGTATCTATTCTGGGGGTGTTCGCATGACCGCCACAGCCAAAATCTTCACCACCGGCAACAGCCAGGCCATCCGCCTGCCCAAAGCCTACCGGCTGGACACCGATGAGGTCTGGATCAGCAAATCCAGCCATGGCGCTCTCATCATCCAGCCCAAGCCCAAGCCAGACGAGACCGAGGCTTTTTTGGACGCCTTGCGCGCCACGCCGCCGAGTGAAGAGTTCCTGCGTGAGCGCGACGATGACCTGCGCCCCAGCCCCTTCGAAGGCTGGGAGGCGTGATCCGTTTCTTGCTCGACACCAACATCGTCAGCTACTACCTGCGGCGCGCATCGCCCGCCCTGGAGCTGCGAATGGCCCAGGAGCTCAGGCGAAGGTCGGTGGCCATTTCCGCCATCACT
>CAMBOY010000264.1 GCA_945869245.1 Hydrogenophaga intermedia | reverse complement strand
TGGGCGCGAGCGCGCCCACGCCCATCAGCATGCAGCTCACGGTGCAGTTGCCACCGATCCATTCCTTGCCGCCCTTGGCCAGCGAGTTTTTAATGACCGGCATGTTGACTGGGTCGAGGATGATGACCGCGTCTTTTTCCATGCGCAGGGCCGACGCCGCGTCGATCCAGTGGCCATTCCAGCCGGCGGCGCGCAGCTTGGGGTAGACCTCATGGGTGTAGTCGCCGCCTTGGGCGGTGATGATGATCTCGCAGCGCTTGAGCGCCTCGATGTTGTTCGCGTCTTGCAGCGTGGTTTCGTTCTTGGCCATCGCGGGGGCTTTGCCGCCGGCGTTGGAGGTGGAGAAGAACAGCGGCTCAATCAGGTCGAAGTCTTTTTCTTCGACCATGCGATCCATCAACACAGAGCCGACCATGCCGCGCCAGCCGACCAGACCTACCAACTTGCTCATTTCAAACGCCCTTTCAAGTGAATAAACAGTGCCCGACCGGCCTGTCTGCCCCGGCTCGTCTGGCCAGGGAGGGCGCACGACGGTACCGGAGCTGGATCAGCCCTTAATGGTCGTGGTTTTGGTGGTGCTTGCGCGCGCAGCCACACCGGCCTGTGCGGCGGGTGTGATGTTCAGAGGGAACGGGCTGGACACAAACATGGGTGAAGATTGTAGCGGAGCGATCCTTGTCGCCCGCTGACACCAGAGCCCAGCGGTTCAGCCCAGCGCTTTGACCACCGCGTCGCCCATCTCGCGGGTGCCGACCTTGGTCGTGCCTTCGCTGTAAATGTCGGGCGTGCGCAGGCCTTGGGCCAAAACCTGTTGCACCGCCGCTTCGATGCGCTGGGCGGCGGCTTCTTGGTTCAGGCTGAAGCGCAGCATCATGGCCGCCGACAAGATGGTGGCCAGTGGGTTGGCCACGCCTTTGCCGGCGATGTCGGGTGCGCTGCCGTGGCTGGGCTCGTACAGGCCTTGGTTCTTTGTGTTCAAGCTGGCCGAGGGCAACATGCCGATGGAGCCGGTCAACATCGAGGCTTCATCGCTCAGGATGTCGCCGAACATATTGCCGGTGACCACCACGTCAAAGGCCTTGGGCGCTTTGACCAACTGCATGGCCGCGTTGTCCACGTACATGTGCTGCAGCTCCACGTCGGGGTACTGCGCGTGCACTTCGGTGACCACGTCTTTCCAGAACTGGAAGGTTTCCAGCACGTTGGCCTTGTCCACGCTGGTGACTTTTTTGTTGCGCTTGCGAGCCGCCTGGAACGCCACATGGGCGATGCGCTCGATCTCGGGCTTGCTGTAGCGCATGGTGTCAAACGCTTCCTCCGTGCCAGGGAAATGCCCGTCGGTGGCCACGCGGCGGCCGCGCGGCTGGCCGAAGTAAATGTCACCGGTCAGCTCGCGGATGATGAGGATGTCCAGGCCCGCAATCAACTCGGGCTTGAGGCTGGACGCGCCGACCAGCTGCTCGTAGCAAATGGCGGGGCGGAAATTGGCGAACAGGCCCATGTGCTTGCGTAGACCCAGAATGGCTTGCTCGGGGCGCAGCGGGCGGTCGAGCTTGTCGTACTTCCAGTCGCCCACGGCACCAAACAGCACCGCGTCCGAGTCCATGGCCAGCTTGAGTGTGGCCTCGGGCAAGGGGTGGCCAAAAGCATCAAAAGCGGCGCCGCCGACCAGGGCGGATTCCATCTCGAATTTCAGGTCGAGCGCGTTGAGGACTTTGACGGCTTCGGCGACGATTTCGGTGCCGATGCCATCACCGGGGAGGACTGCGATTTTCATGAGAGAGCTTAAGAGTGGGTTGGTTTGTTTGAGGTTGCCGTGGAACCGGTTTTGCCGGGCCACTGGCAACGCCCCCTTGAGGGGATGACGCCGCAGGCGGCGCGGGGTCTCACATCGTTCTCGCCAGCCAAGGCTTGGTGGCCAAGCGATGCGCTTCAAAGGCGGCGATTTTGTCTTTGTGGCGCAGCGTCAGGCCGATGTCGTCCAGGCCATTGAGCAAGCAGTACTTGCGAAACGCGTTGACCTCGAAGGGGATTTCCTCGCCTTGTGGGCGCACGACGACTTGGCGCTCTAAGTCGATGGTGAGTTGGTAGCCAGGGAAGGCCGCCACTTCGTTGAACAGCGCGTCCACCGTGGTTTGCGGTAAGACGATGGGCAGCAGGCCGTTTTTGAAGCAGTTGTTGAAGAAGATGTCGGCAAAGCTGGGTGCGATCACGCAGCGAAAGCCGTATTGGTCGATCGCCCAAGGGGCGTGTTCGCGGCTGGATCCGCAACCAAAGTTCTTGCGCGCCAGCAACACGGAGGCGCCTTGGTAGCGCGGCTGGTTGAGCACAAAGTCGGGGTTGGGTTTGCGCTGACTCTCGGGCACGCCAGGCTGACCGGGTTGGTCGAGGTAGCGCCACTCGTCAAACAGATTGGGGCCAAAGCCGGTTTTGCGGATCGACTTCAAAAACTGCTTGGGAATGATCGCGTCGGTGTCGACGTTCTCGCGGTCCATCGGGGCCACGAGTCCTTGGTGAACGGTGAATTGCTGCATGGTGTGTCCCGTGGTCAGATCGTGCGGATGTCCACAAAGTGGCCGTGAATGGCCGCTGCGGCGGCCATGGCGGGGCTGACCAAGTGGGTGCGACCACCGGCGCCTTGGCGTCCTTCAAAGTTGCGGTTGCTGGTGGAGGCGCAGCGTTCGCCCGGCTCCAAGCGGTCGGCGTTCATGGCCAGGCACATCGAGCAGCCGGGTTCGCGCCACTCAAAGCCGGCGGCCTTAAATATCTCGTGCAGGCCTTCGCGCTCGGCTTGTTCCTTGACCAGACCGGACCCGGGAACGACCATGGCGAGTTTGATGTTCTTGGCCACTTTTTGACCGAGCTTTTTCACCACGGCGGCGGCTTCGCGCATGTCTTCAATGCGGCTGTTGGTGCAGGAACCAATGAACACCTTGTCGACAAAAATATCGGCCAAGGGCTTGCCGGGTTGCAGCGCCATGTATTGCAGCGCGCGCTCGATGGCGTTGCGCTTGTTGGGGTCTTTTTCTTTGTCGGGGTCTGGCACCACCCCGTTGATATCGAGCACCATTTCGGGCGATGTGCCCCAGGTTACCTGCGGCAAGATGTCTTCGGCGCGCAGGTCGACCACCGCGTCGAAGGGTGCGCCGGGGTCGGACTGCAGGGTCTTCCAGTAGGCCACGGCTTGGACCCACTCCACGCCGGTGGGCGACAGGGGTCGGCCTTTGATGTACTCAATGGTTTTGTCGTCCACCGCCACCAGGCCCGCGCGCGCGCCGCCTTCAATCGCCATATTGCACACCGACATGCGCGCTTCCATGCTCAGGCTGCGAATGGCCGAGCCGGCGAATTCGATGGTGTAACCGGTGCCGCCGGCGGTGCCGATTTTTCCGATGATGGCCAGCACCACGTCTTTGCCGGTCACCCCGGGCGCCAGCTGGCCCTCGACCCGGATCAGCATGTTCTTGGCTTTTTTGGCCAACAGCGTTTGTGTGGCCATGACATGCTCCACCTCACTGGTGCCAATGCCGTGGGCCAATGCACCAAACGCGCCGTGGGTGGAGGTGTGTGAGTCGCCGCAGACCACGGTCATGCCGGGCAGGGTGGCGCCGTTTTCGGGCCCCATGACGTGCACGATGCCCTGGCGCTTGGACATGAAGGGGAAGAAGGCGGCAGCACCAAACTCAGCGATGTTGTCGTTCAGGGTGGTGATCTGCTCTTTGCTGATCGGGTCGGTGATGCCGTCGTAGCCCAGCTCCCAGCCGGTGGTGGGCGTGTTGTGGTCGGCGGTGGCCACGATGGAGCTCACGCGCCAGACTTTGCGACCGGCTTGGCGCAGGCCCTCAAAGGCCTGCGGACTGGTGACTTCGTGCACCAGGTGGCGGTCGATGTAGAGCACGGCGGTGCCGTCGTCTTCGGTGTGGACGACGTGTTCGTCCCAAATTTTGTCGTACAGGGTGCGGGCCATGGTCACAGGGTCTCCTTGGGAAGCGGAAATTTTAGTCCGGGCTGTTGGGGGTGTGGCTGAGGTGGGACACCAGCAGGCGGGCGCTCACGGGCAGGCTGTGGAAATCGCGCGCCACCAGATGGATGTGTCGCGCCGCCCAGGCATCGGTCAATGGCAGACCCACCAAGCCGCCGCCCGCGTGCATCAACGCAAACGCCCGCTGCGGCATCAGGCCTACGCCCAAGCCGTTGTGGATCATGCGGCACATGGCGTCTAGGCCAGTGACCCGAATGCGCAAGCGAATGGTCCGTTGCGCCGCCTGCGCCGCCTGGTGCATGGCGCGGTAAATCGAGCTGTTGGCGTGCAAGCCCACATGGTCCCAATCCAGGGTGTCGGCAAAGGCCAGGTGGGTGTGTTGGGCCAGCGCGTGGTTGGCGGGCGCC
>CAMBOY010000263.1 GCA_945869245.1 Hydrogenophaga intermedia | reverse complement strand
GTCAAAGTCTTTGGGACGCAGACCCAGCAGCAGGTCGCGCACCGCGCCGCCCACGATGTAGGCGGCAAAACCCGCTTGCTGCAGGGTGCGCACCACGTCCAGCGCGCGCTGGTCCACCAGTTCGGGGTTGATGCCGTGTTCACTGGCGGGCACGTCGCGGCGCTTGCCAAACGGGCTCGCGGCAGACTTTTTGCCCAGCAGTTTGTGGATGAATGTTTTGATCATGCGAGTCTCAGACGGCTTGCGGCGCGCCAAACAGATCCAGAACGCGCCAGCCGCGCGCCTGTGCAATCGCCCGCAGGCGGTCGTCGGGGTTGGTGGCCACGGGCTCGGTTACCCGTTCCAGCAGCGGCAGGTCGTTGATGGAGTCGCTGTAGAACACGCTGTGCTCCACCTGACCCCAGCCCAAACCCCGGTCGGATAGCCATTGTTCCACACGAGCGATCTTGCCCTCGCGAAACGACGGTGTGCCGGCGATCTCGCCGGTGGGCAGGCCGTTGGCGTCGGTGGCCAGATCGATGGCGATCAGGTGCTCCACCCCGAAGGCCTGGGCGATGGGGCGGGTGACAAAGGCGTTGGTGGCGGTGACGATGATCACCGTGTCGCCGCGCTGCTGGTGTTCTTGGACCAGGGCCAGCGCGGCGGGGCGCATGGCGGGGCGAATCACCTCGGCCATGAAACGCTCGTGCGCGGCCTGCGCGCGCACCATGCCCTGCTCGCGCACGGCGGCGATGGCAAAGCGCAGGTAGTCATGGATGTCCAATGTGCCGGCTTTGTAGGCCTGATAAAAGCGCTCGTTGGCGGCGCCAAAGTCGGCGGCGTCGCGCCAGCCCAGGCCCACGGTGAATTGGCCCCAGCTGTAATCGGAGTCCAGCGGCAGCAAGGTGTGGTCTAAGTCAAACAGGGCAAGGCGCATGGTGGGGTGTGGCTTGAAGTGGATACCGCTCATTCGTCGTCCAACATGGACTTGATCAGCGGGATGGTGATGGCGCGCTGGGTACGCAGGGCATAAGCGTCGAGCCGGTCAAGCAAGTGCATGAGGCTGCCCAGGTCGCGCGAAAAACGGGTGAGCATAAAGTCCATGACCTCATCGCCCAGAAACACGCCGCGCGCGTCGGCGGCTCGGCGCAGCACGGCGCGTCGCTCGTCCTCGCCAGGCACCTGCAGCGCGAACACATCGCCCCAGCCCAGGCGGGTGCGCAAATCGTCGCGCAGGGGCAGGTCGGCCGGCGGCCGGTCGGCGCTGGCCAGCACCCAACGCGCCGGGCCTTGTGCGGGCGCCAAGGCGTTGATGAACCAGTTGAAGGCGGTGGCCTGCTGATCGGTGGTGTACAGATGGCAGTCGTCCATCAGCACCGCGTCCCAGCGGTCGTCAAAGGGCTGGCCGGGCGGCGTGTCCGCGTCGAGCCAGCCCACGCGCGCACCGCGCTCCAGCAGCGCGTGGCGCGCGGCCTGCAGCAGGTGGGTTTTGCCGCTGCCCGACTCGCCCCAGAGCAGCGTGGGCACGGGTGAACGCGCATCGCTCTCAGCCCACAGGCGCACATGGGCCAGTGCGGCGTCGTTGCCGCTTGCCACAAAGCCTTCCAAAGTGGCGGCGGGGGCCAGGCCAATGTCGAGCGCGAGCTGCTTCATGCGGGGCGGGGTCTTTAGTCGCGGTAAAGGTCGCTGGTCAGGTAGGCGCCCTTGGCCCGCCGCAGCGCCACCAGCAACACCGCGCTCACCGGCAGGGCGATGAGCACGCCCACAAAACCGAACAGATGGCCAAACGCCATCAGCGCAAAAATCACCGCAATCGGGTGCAAGCCAATGCGCTCACCCAGCAGGCGCGGTGTGAGGTACAGGCTCTCGGCCACCTGCCCCACCGCGTACACCCCCGCCACCGCCAACACGCCGGTGATGAACTGAAACTGCAACAAGGCGGCCAGCAAGGCCAGTATCAAACCCAGGCCAAAGCCCAGGTAGGGCACAAACACCGCCAGCCCGGTGAACACACCAATCGGCAATGCCAGCTTCAACCCCACCAAGGCCAGCCCCACGGTGTAGAACAGCGCCAGCGCCGCCATCACCAGCAACTGGCCGTGCAGGTACTGGCCCAGCACCTCGTCGGTCTCGTGCAAAAAGCTGTCGGTGGCGTCGCGCCAACGCGGCGGAATCAGCGCTTTAAAGCGCTGCACCAACCCCGCCCAATCCAGCAGCAGGTAATACGCCACCATGGGCGTAAGCACCAGATTGCCCAACACAGCGGCAAACGCGCTGCCACCAATGCGCAGCGAGGCCAGCACGCCCTGCAGCAGCTCTTGCTCGTGGCCCGACACCAGACCACGCAGCCAGACGCGCACCTGCTCCACGTCCACCGCCACGTCCAGCCCAAAACGAGCGGCCAGCGGCACCAAGGTGTCGTTCATACGCTCCAGCAACAGCGGCACCTGCTCTTTGAGCAGCGGCACCTGCTTGGTGATCACCGGGACGATCAGCAGCACCACCCCCAGCGCCAGCAGCATCAGCGTCGCAACAGCCACACCCGCACCCAGCCAGCGTGGCACCCGACGCACAGCCAGCTTTTCCACCAGTGGGTGCAAGGCATAGGCCAGCACAGCCGCGAGCACAAAAGGCATGAGCACCGGCGCCAGCAACCACAGGAGCAGCGCCATTGCACCTGCCAGCGCCAGCCAGGCCAGGGTTCGCAATTGGGTGGGGGAGAGGTTCATGGCGTGCTCAGGGCTAACCCTTAAAATCGGGGTTTGATTCTATCGGCCCCGGGGTTTTGGGGCTGATCTTCAGCCACCCACACGGCACCCTGTTCATGAGCACCACTCCCCTGTCCTACAAAGACGCTGGCGTTGACATCGTCGCCGGCGACGCGCTGGTCGAGCGCATCAAGCCCCTGGCCAAAAAAACCCTACGCGAAGGCGTGCTCGCCGGCATTGGCGGCTTTGGCGCGCTGTTTGAAGTGCCCAAGCGCTACCAAGAGCCGGTGCTGGTGAGCGGCACCGACGGCGTCGGCACCAAGCTCAAGCTGGCCTTTGAATGGCAAATGCACGACACCGTGGGCATTGACCTGGTGGGCATGAGCGTCAACGATGTGCTGGTACAAGGCGCTGAGCCGCTGTTTTTCCTCGACTATTTCGCCTGCGGCAAACTCGATGTGGACACCGCCGCTGCGGTGGTCGGCGGCATCGCCAAAGGTTGTGAGCTGAGCGGCTGCGCCCTCATCGGCGGCGAGACGGCTGAGATGCCCGGCATGTACCCAGCAGGCGAATACGACCTGGCGGGCTTTTGTGTGGGCGCAGTCGAAAAAAGCAAGATCCTGACCGGCGCCAACGTGCAGACCGGCGACCTGGTGCTGGGCTTGGCCAGCCACGGCGTGCACTCCAACGGTTTCAGCCTGGTGCGCAAGTGCATCGAACGCGCCGGCGCCAACACCCCCGCCACCTTGGACGGCATGCCGTTCAAAGAAGCCATCATGCGCCCCACACGCCTGTATGTGAAAAACGTGCTGGCGGCGCTGGCTCAACACCCGAACTCGGCGGATGCCACCTCGCGCGGCGGCATCAAGGCGCTGGCCCACATCACCGGCGGCGGCCTGCTGGAAAACATCCCCCGTGTGTTGCCTGAGGGCATGGCCGCACATCTGACCAAAGGCAGCTGGCCGCAAACCGAGCTGTTCGCCTGGCTGCAAGCCACCGCTGGCATCGACGACGTGGAAATGAACCGCACCTTCAACAACGGCATCGGCATGGTCGTGGTGATCGCCGCCGATCAGGCCGAGGCCTGCGCCGCCACACTGCGCGGGCTGGGTGAGACGGTCTACACCATCGGCCGCATCGCACCGCAGGGCGAGGGTGCGCAGGTGGTGGTGGCTTAAGCCATTGACGGTTCACGCAAAGCCATCGCGTTAAACCCATCTGCAGGCAGAGTAGGCTCCACGCGCCGTCACAAGCCGCAGTCCAACTCTGTCCTTCAATTCGCACGCATGATTTTTTCAAGCAACTGCTTTTCTTGGGCGAGAGCACGATCCCCTACAGCGAGTGCTTCCGTCTCAAAGTGATCGAAAAATGTCTTGAACGAGGCCTTCGACTTTTGGTTTGAACGCAAGGTGAGAGACGTCTGCTCCCACCGACTCGCAGCCACGGGAGCTGCTGGGAGATTGCAGATGCCGAGTCTCCTCATATCCGACAAAGCACAGTAGGCTCTGTGAGCAGCCGAGACTTTCCCCTGTCCGCGGCCACCTTCTGCGGCATGCGCAATGGCTAGACTCCTCTCTTCCCTAGCCCAGTTGCCCAAGAGGTTGGCATAACGTGTCAGCAAAATGCCTTTCCTGACACCTACATTGGGATAGATCGCGCCCGACGATCCTGCATCCGATCGAGGCCACTGCATCTGCTGGATATTGTCCTCACGCGA
>CAMBOY010000262.1 GCA_945869245.1 Hydrogenophaga intermedia | reverse complement strand
CGCGCGAAGAAGCGCTGCACGCGGTGGCGCAAACCTACGCCCGGGTGCCCGACAAAGCACAGACGCTGCGGGTGCTGCAACCGCTGCTGGAAAAACTGGCCCAGCCCGCCGCGCAACGCAGCGCGGCCCTCACCGCGCTGGCGCGCCTGCAATGGGCAGCCGATGCCAAAGCCCAGGCACTGAGCAGCACCACACAAGCCTTGGCCGCCAACGCCGGCGACACCCAAGCGGCGCTGTTTGCGCTGGAGATGATGGAAGACGGCGACCGCCAGGCCGAAGCCCTGCTGCTGCGCCACTTGAACACCGCGGCGGGCCAGGCCAACGGCAGCTTGCGGGTGACCTACGCGCGGGTCTTGCTCGATCAGCAACGCACGGGCGACGCCCGGCGCCAGTTGCAAGACGTCACCCGCACCCTGCCCAACACGGCCGAGGCCTGGCTGCTGCAAGCCGGACTGGAGCTGCAAGACAAAAAACCCGAAGACGCCCAGCGCTCGGCCGAGCGCTTCTTGGCGCTGGCGCGCGACAGCGGCAACGAACGGCTGCTGCGCGCCATGAACCAGGCCTACCTGATCCTGTCGCAAGCGGCCGAACAGCGACAAGACTTGGCCGCTGCCAACGCCTGGCTCGACCGGGTGGAAAACCAAGACGAGGTGCTGGCCGCCCAAGTGCGCCGCGCCTCCTTGCTGGCGCGGCAAAACCGCATGACCGACGCCCGCGCCCTGTTGCGCAAATGGCCCGAACGCCGTCCCGAAGACCTGCGACTGAAATTGGTGGCCGAGGCGCAGCTGCTGCGCGAATTCAAACAATTCGACGCCGCCTTGGCGGTCTACCACGAGGCCATGCAGCGCCTACCCGACGACACCGACCTGATGTACGAAGCCGCCATGGCGGCCGAGCGCGCTGAGCGGCTCGACGAGATGGAGCGCCTGCTGCGCCGGGTGATTGCGCTCAACCCCGAACAAGCCCACGCCTACAACGCCCTGGGCTATTCCTTGGCAGACCGCAACCTGCGCCTGCCCGAAGCCCGCCAGTTGATCGAAAAAGCGGTGGCCTTGGCCCCCAACGACGCCTACATCCGCGACAGCCTGGGCTGGGTGGCGTTTCGCGAAGGCAAGTTGCCACAGGCCCGCGAGCTGCTGGAATCGGCCTACCGCCAGCAACCCGACGCCGAAATCGCCGCCCACCTGGGCGAGGTGTTGTGGGTCATGGGCCAACAAGCCGAGGCCCGGCGCATCTGGCGCGAAGGCCTGCTGCTCGCCAGCGACAACGACACCTTGCTCAGCACGCTCAAGCGGCTCAATGTGCAGCCATGAAGCGGCGAAGCGCATGGCTGGCCATGGCGTGTGGCTTGGTGCTGGCGGGATGCGCCACCGCACCCGTGCCCGAAACGGACCGACCCGAGCAGAGCTGGAGCGGCCGCCTGGCGGTGCAGGTGCACAGCGCACCACCCCAATCGCTGAGCGCTGGCTTTGAGCTCAACGGCTCGCCCACCGTGGGCGAACTGCGGCTGTTCTCGCCTCTGGGCACCACGCTGGCCATCGTCCGCTGGCGCCCAGGCCAAGCGCAGTTGCAACGCGGCAATGAATGGACCGATGCCGGCAGCCTGCACACCCTGTCTGAGGGCCTGCTGGGCACCGATGTGCCCGTGACCGCCCTGTTCGACTGGCTCAACGGGCAGGCCACTGCGGTGCCGGGTTGGCAAGCCGACCTCAGCCGACTCGACGACGGCCGCTTGAGCGCCACCCGCCAATCGCCCCTGCCGGCCGCCGACCTGCGGCTGGTGCTGGACCGCTGACCATGCAGCCCACCGAACTGCTCGGCTTGGCCGCGCCGGCCAAACTCAATCTGTTCCTACACGTCACCGGCCGCCGCGCAGACGGCTACCACCTGCTGCAATCGGCCTTTGTGCTGCTCGACTGGTGCGACCACATCGACGTGCTGCTGCGCGCAGACGGCGGCATCGTGCGCCACGACACACAAGCCGAACTGCAGCTGCCCGCCGACGATCTGTGTGTGAAAGCCGCCCGCGCGCTGCAGCAAGCCACCGGCTGTCGGCTTGGCGCCACCATCGTGCTGCACAAACACCTGCCCGCCGAGGCCGGTCTGGGCGGCGGATCGTCCGACGCCGCCACCTGCTTGCTGGCGCTCAACCGCCTGTGGCAACTGGGCTTGTCGCGCACCGCACTGGCCGACATTGGCCTGGGGCTGGGCGCCGATGTGCCGTTTTTTGTCCATGGCCGCAGCGCCTGGGTCGAAGGCATTGGCGAACACATCGCTCCGCTGGCCGTCGCGCAGACCAGCGTGGTGGTGCTCAAACCACCGCTTGGTGCGTCGACCCGCGACATCTTCACCGCACCCGACTTGTGCCGCGACACCCCCACCATCGACCCCAGCGTTTGGCTCTCGGCCAGCGAAGTCTCGCCCGCCGAACTGATGCGCAGCACCCACAACGACCTACAGCCGGTGGCCGAGCGACTGTGCCCACCCATCACCGAGGCGATGGCCTGGATGGCGCGCCAAGGCCTGTCGGGGCGCATGAGCGGCTCGGGCTCGGCGGTCTTTGCCCTGGCGCCCGAGCGTTGCGCCGCCGAAACAGCGCCAGCGGGCTGGACCTTAAAAAATTGCCGAATTTTGCGTATCCACCCCAATTTCGATCTGTGTTCGGGCTAGAATAGCGGGCTTGATGCAATCAACAAGTGGTGTTGTGCATCACCTGCACAGGTTTTCGGTGGTTTGGAGCCTTGGTTTCAAACAGCCTGCGTAGGGGAGTCGCCAAGTTGGTAAAGGCACCGGATTTTGATTCCGGCATGCGAGGGTTCGAGTCCTTCCTCCCCTGCCACATGTTTTGATGCTGAAAAGCTGTTGAACATGCCCACAACGTTCATGTGAAAGCCGCATGAACGTTTTTTTCTTGGGTTTTCGCCACGGGTGATCTGCATTGGGCAGCCCCGACAACTTTGATCCAGCCGAGTCCACCATGCAGGTACAAGCCCCTGACTTCATGATCTTCACCGGCAACGCCAACCCGGTGCTGGCGTCCGAAATTGCCCAACATCTGGGCACCCAGTTGGGGGCGGCCAATGTGGGCCGCTTTTCAGACGGCGAAGTCACAGTCGAAATCACCCAAAACGTGCGCGCCCGCGACGTGTTTGTGGTCCAGTCCACCTGCGCTCCGACCAATGAGAACCTGATGGAACTCATCATCATGGTCGATGCTTTGAAGCGCGCCTCTGCCGCCCGCATCTCGGCCGTGATCCCCTACTTCGGTTACGCCCGCCAAGACCGCCGTCCGCGTTCGAGCCGGGTGCCGATCAGCGCCAAGGTGGTGGCCAATATGCTGCAGACCGTGGGCGTCAACCGCGTGTTGACCATGGACCTGCACGCCGACCAGATTCAGGGCTTCTTCGACATTCCGGTCGACAACATCTACGCCTCGCCAGTGCTGTTGGGCGATTTGCGCCAGAAAAACTACCCCGACTTGCTGGTGGTCTCGCCCGACGTGGGCGGTGTGGTGCGCGCGCGCGCGCTGGCCAAGCAGCTCGGCTGTGACATGGCCATCATCGACAAGCGCCGCCCCAAGGCCAATGTGTCGGAAGTCATGCACGTCATCGGCGACATCGACGGCCGCAACTGCGTGATCATGGACGACATGATCGACACCGCCGGCACCTTGGTCAAAGCCGCCGAGGTGCTCAAAGAGCGCGGCGCCAAAAACGTCTATGCCTATTGCACCCACCCGATTTTCTCGGGTCCGGCCATCGACCGCATCGCCAAGGGCAACGCCCTGGACGAGGTGGTGGTGACCAACACCATTCCACTGACGCAAGCCGCTCAGGCCTGCGGCAAGATCCGCCAGCTCTCCGTGGCGCCGCTGATGGCCGAGACCATCGCGCGCATCGCCTCGGGTGAGTCGGTCATGAGTTTGTTCGCCGATCAGGACGGTCTGTTCTGAGGCGTCAAAAAGCCGGGTGCCTTCGGGCGCCCTTTGTCAAACAGAGGCGTTCTGGTCGCGGAACCCCTCAACTGGAGTATCACCATGCAATTCGTCGCTTTTGAGCGCAGCAAGCAGGGTACGGGTGCGAGCCGCCGCCTGCGCAACACCGGCCGGACCCCTGGCATCGTTTTTGGTGGCAGCGCCACCCCCACCGCGATCGAAATCGATCACAACGCGCTGTTCCACGCGCTGCAGAAAGAGACCTTCCACGCCTCGCTGCTGGACATGGAACTGGGCGGCAAGACCGAAAAAGTGCTGCTGCGCGATGTGCAGTACCACCCGTTCAAGCGCCTGGTCCTGCACGTGGACTTCCAGCGCGTCGACGACAAGACCCGTCTGCACAAAAAGGTGCCTCTGCACTTCGTGGGTGCCGAGCAGTCGCCGGCCGTGAAGGAAGACAAGTGTGTGGTCAACCACGTCATGACCGAG
>CAMBOY010000261.1 GCA_945869245.1 Hydrogenophaga intermedia | reverse complement strand
GCCAGAACGCCACATTGCGCATGTCTTCGTCCGACAGGCCGGCCGCAAAGCCGCTCATGATGGCGTTGTCGCGCTTGCCAGACTTGTATTCCTGCAGCTGCTTGATCAGGTACTCGGGGTGCTGACCGGCCAACTTGGGGTTGGCGGGCGTGCTGGAGTTGCCGTCGGCGGCGTGGCAAGCCACGCACTGGGCGGCGTACAGGGCCGCGCCCTTGTTCAAATCGACTTTGGTGGCCGGGGCCTGGGCGTGGGCGTTGAACGCGAAAACCGAGGCGAGGGCGGCGGTGGCAAAAAGGGCAGAGAATTTCATGCGGTCGGGCGTCGCCAAGCGACGGTCTCTGGTTGAAACGGCACAAACGGGTGCTTGCAACCGCGCATTTTACAATGCGATTCCGGGAAAACCCCCAAACACGATTGTCAGTACCAGCATGAACCCCACTTTGCCTGCCTCGCCCAGAGCCGCGCTGAGCGACGTCAAACAGGCCCACGGCTGGTTGCACACCGCGCGCTTCTTGACCACCGCGCCCCAATTGCAGCACCTGCCCGAATTGCAGGTGCCCGAGGTCGCGTTTGTTGGCCGCTCCAACGCCGGCAAATCGACCTGCATCAACACCCTGACCCAACAAAAGCGCCTGGCTTTCGCGTCCAAAACCCCGGGGCGCACCCAGAGCATCAACTTGTTTTCCTTGGGCAAACAGGGCCTGACCGACGCGGTGCTGGCCGACCTGCCCGGCTACGGCTACGCCGCTGTGCCGCGCGAAGCCAAGTTGCGCTGGCAACGTGTCATGGCCAATTACCTGGTGACCCGAACCAACCTGCGCGGCATTGTGTTGCTGTGCGACCCGCGCTTGGGCCTGACCGATCTGGACGAAGCCCTGCTGGAGGTGATCCGCCCCCGCGTACAAGAGGGTCTGAAGTTTCTGGTGTTGCTGACCAAAGCCGACAAGCTCAACCACGCCGAGGCGCAAAAGATCTTGTCCATCACCCGGCTGCAAGCCGGCGGCGGCGAGGTGCGCTTGTTCTCCGCCTTGAAAAAGCAGGGACTCGACGACGTGGCGCGCCTGCTGTGGGACTGGACCCTGCCCGAGGCCAGCGACACACCGGCGGCCGACACACCAGCGGACGCCTGACCAGCGCACCTCAATCGCGGCCGTAAACCGAGGGATCACCCGGTGGCCGGGTCTTGAAGCGCTTGTGCACCCAGAAATACTGCTCGGGCATGGCACCGATCAGGCCTTCGAGCTCGCGGTTCATGCGCGCGGTGTCGGCCTCGGCATCGGCGGTGGGATAAGTGTCCCAGACTGGCAACACCCGCACGGTGTAGCCCTCGGCCGTCATCTCACTGACCACTGGCAATACGCGCGCGCCGGCCAGCCGCGCAAAGCGCGAGAGCGAAGTGATGGTGGCCGCCGTCTGGCCAAAAAACGGCACAAACACCGCGTCGCGCGCGCCGTAGTCCATATCGGGCAACAGGTACAGCGGCTCGCCGGCTTTGATGGCCTGCGCCAGCTGACGCAAGCCCTCGCCTTTAGGCAACAGATGCGGCTGGCCAAAACGCTGGCGACCGGCGTAAATCCAAGCGTCCACCGCTTCATTGAGCTGGGGCGCGTAAATCGTGCACAAGGTGCGGGGCAAGCCTGCCCGGTTGAGCGCCGTCCAGCCAGCGTCCAGGCCCACAAAATGCGGCGCAAACAGCACCAGCGGACCGTGACCAGCAAACGGTGTCAGGTCGCCTTCCAGTTTCAGGCGGCGCTGCACCACCGCAGGAGATCCTTGCCAGAGCCAGCTGCGGTCGAGCCAGGCCTGCACAAAGCGCACAAAGTGGGTCCGCACCGCGCGCGCCGTCTCGGCCTCGCTGCTATCGGGAAAACACAGGCGCCAATTGGTGCGCGCAATGCGCCGCCGCCGCGCCGCCACCGTGTGCAACACCTGCCCCATGAACCAGCCGATGCCCCGCACCAGCGGCAAAGGCAAGAGCGACAGCAGGCGCATAAACCCCAAGCCCAGGCGGTTGCCCACGGTGGTGGCCACCGCATGGCGGAAACGGCGCAAGGCGTCGCGGGAAACGGTCAACACGGTGATGAAGCTCCGGTCAGGTGGTGTGGGCAGCGCTGGCAGGCGCCTTGTAACGGTCGTAGGCCCACAGGTATTGGCGCGGACACTGGGCGATGAGGATTTCCATGGCCCGGTTGATCTGGCTGGCAGCCTGCACCGGCTCGCTGGCCAAAGACTCATTGCCCAGCACCGAGGCCAGCGTGCGCACATGCACCAGATATCCCCGCCCCCAGGACAGGCGCTCGCCCCAAGCCAGCACCACCTGCGCGCCCGCGCTGTGCGCGAGCCGCGCCGACAGCGTCATGGTGTAAGCGCCGTGCCCGTACAACGGCGCCCACACACCCTGCCCATCGGGTGGCACTTGGTCGGGCAACAAGCCCACGACTTGGGCACTCTTGAGCGCTTTGATCAGCTGTTTGACTCCGGCCAAGGTGGTGGGCGCGGTGTGCAGCCCGGGCCGCTGGCGGGCTTGTGCCACCAAGTCGCGCAACCACCGTTGGCGAGCCGGGCGAAACAGCACGGTGATGGGATGGCGCTGCCCAAAACGCTCGGCATAGGCCTGCGCGGTGACCTCAAAACATCCCAGGTGCGGGGTGAGAAACAACACGCCCTGGCCGCGCGCCAGCGCCGCGTCGATCTCGGCCGCCCCTTGCCAGCCCACCCGCACCGGGCGGCCCAGCCACAGGCGCGGCAGCTCGGCCACCAGGCGGCCCGCTTCGGCCACCGAACCCAGAATGTCGGTCAGCCCCACGCCGGCGCGCCGGGCGTTGGTGAGCAAGCGCCGCCGGTACGTGGGCGACAGCACAAACACCAGCCAGCCCAGCAGCGCACCCAGGGCATGCAGCCAGAGCAGCGGCAGGTGCGAGCAGACGCGAAACAAGGCCTGGACGATGGCGGTGGACACAGAAGGTGTTGCAGAGGTGAACAAACAGGCGTGCGGGCGGCAGAGCGGCCCTGCCCAGCGGCAGACTTTTGGGCTTCACTACAATAGCGCCATCGCCGAGTTGCTGAACTGATTGCGGGGCGATTCACAAATACCGCTAAAGCGTTCGCCGAACTCTGCACAGTGACGGCAACGCCGATTCACCCACTGTTGGAGTTTATATGGCGAACGACTACCTCTTCACTTCCGAATCCGTCTCTGAAGGCCACCCCGACAAGGTCGCCGACCAAATCTCCGACGCGATCCTCGACGCGATCTTCCAGCAAGACCCGCGCAGCCGCGTGGCCGCCGAGACCCTGACCAACACCGGCTTGGTCGTGTTGGCTGGCGAGATCACCACCAACGCGCACGTCGACTACATCCAGGTGGCACGCGACACCATCAAGCGCATCGGCTACGACAACACCGAATACGGCATCGACTACAAGGGCTGCGCGGTCATGGTCTGCTACGACAAGCAGAGCAACGACATCGCCCAAGGCGTGGACCACGCCAGCGACGACCACCTCAACATCGGCGCGGGCGACCAAGGCCTGATGTTCGGCTACGCCTGTGATGAGACGCCCGAGCTGATGCCCGCGCCCATTTACTACGCCCACCGCTTGGTAGAGCGCCAGGCGCAACTGCGCAAAGATGGCCGCCTGCCCTTCCTGCGCCCCGACGCCAAGAGCCAGGTGACCATGCGCTATGTCGATGGCAAGCCGCACAGCATCGACACCGTGGTGCTGTCCACCCAGCACAGCCCGGACCAAAGCGAGACGGCCACCAAGATGAAGGCCAGCTTCACTGAAGCCATCATCGAAGAGATCATCAAGCCGGTGCTGCCCAAAGAGTGGCTGCAAGACACCAAGTACCTGATCAACCCCACCGGCCGCTTTGTGATTGGCGGCCCGCAGGGCGATTGCGGCTTGACTGGCCGCAAGATCATCGTCGACACCTACGGCGGCGCTTGCCCGCACGGTGGCGGTGCCTTCAGCGGCAAAGACCCGAGCAAAGTCGACCGCTCGGCCGCTTATGCCGCGCGCTATGTGGCCAAGAACGTGGTGGCCGCCGGCCTGGCGCGCCAGTGCCAGGTGCAGGTGGCCTACGCCATCGGCGTGGCCAAGCCCATGAACGTCACCGTCTACACCGAAGGCACGGGCGTGATTCCAGACGAGCGCATTGCCGAACTGGTCAACGCGCACTTCGACCTGCGCCCCAAGGGCATCATCCAGATGCTGGACCTGCTGCGCCCGATCTACAGCAAGACCGCGGCCTATGGCCATTTCGGCCGCGACGAGCCCGAGTTCAGCTGGGAGCGCACCGACAAGGCCGCCGCCCTGCGCGCAGCGGCCGGCCTGAAGTAAGCCAGGCCTGTGCCCAGCGATCGAGCCGCCTTCGGGCGGCTTTTTCGTGGGCCGGGTGTTTCGCGGGTGGAGACACCGCGCGTGGTCTGGGCCAGG
>CAMBOY010000260.1 GCA_945869245.1 Hydrogenophaga intermedia | reverse complement strand
AACAAGAGGGGTCAGCTGAGGTTCAGCCCAGTTTTTTCAAGCCACGGGTGTAGCGCTGGGCGTTGGCCACATAGTGGGCTGCACTGCGCAGCAAACCGGCCTGCTGCTCGGGGGTGAGCTCGCGCACCACTTTGGCCGGTGTGCCCATGATCATCGAGCCATCGGGAAACACCTTGCCTTCAGTCACCAGCGAGCCCGCGCCCACCAAACAGCCTTTGCCAATGCGCGCGCCGTTGAGCACCACCGCGCCAATACCAATCAGCGAGCCGTCGCCAATGGTGCAGCCGTGCAGCATGACCATGTGGCCCACGGTCACGTCCTCGCCAATGTCCAGCGGCATGCCTTCGTCGGCGTGCAGCACGCTGCCGTCCTGGATGTTGCTGCGTGCGCCAATGCGGATGGTCTCGGTGTCGCCGCGCACCGTGGCGCCAAACCACACATTGGCCTGCTGGCCCAACTGCACTGCGCCCATGACCTGGGCCGATTCGGCCACCCACACATCGGCGCCAAGCTGGGGCGCCACGCCGTCGAGTTCGTACAGGGCCATGTGGAGTCTCCTTGGATCAAGCGGATGACGTGCGACGCCTAGAATTGTAGGGATGCCACCCGATACCCATTCCGTGAACGCGCGACAGCAGGCGCTGGTGGTGCTGGCCCTGCGCGACCCGAGCGACAAATGCGCCGCCACCCACGCCCTGTGGGCCGCGCTGCCACAGGCGCACATCGACACCCAAGCGACCTTCACTGAACCAGCAACCGCCCTGCCCGGGCGCCCCGACGCGCCGCCGTTGCTGCCGCCCGACCAGGTGCCGCAGCGCTCACCCTTCACCGACAGCGGGCTAGCGGCGCTGGTCCACGCGATTGCGCACATCGAATTCAACGCCATCAACCTGGCACTGGACGCGGTCTGGCGCTTTGCTGGCATGCCCGAGGCCTTTTACCGCGACTGGCTGCGCGTGGCCCATGAAGAGGCCCAGCACTTCGCCCTGCTGCGCGAGCTGCTGCGCACGCTGAACCACGACTATGGCGACTGTGCCGCGCACGATGGGCTGTGGGCCATGTGCGTCAAAACCCAGCACGACGTGGTGGCCCGCATGGCGCTGGTGCCGCGCACGCTGGAGGCGCGCGGGCTGGACGCCACCCCGCTGATTCAGGCCAAACTGCGCAAAGTGGGCAGCCCAGCCGCCCTGCGCGCGGTGGAGATTTTGGACATCATCTTGCGCGACGAGATTGGCCATGTGGCCATCGGCAACCAGTGGTACGGCTGGCTGTGCCAACAACACGGCCTAGACCCATTGGCGCACTACCGCGTGCTGGCCCGCACCCACAGCGCACCGCGCCTGCGCCCGCCGTTCAACGATGCGGCGCGCCTGGCGGCGGGCTTCAGTGCAGCGGAAATGGCGTATCTGCTCGGCGCCTGAAATCCGCTTCACCCCCGCGGGTGATGGGCCGCCACCACCGCCTTGAGCCGCTCACGCGCCACATGGGTGTAGATGGTGGTGGTGCTGATGTCGGCGTGGCCGAGCAACAGCTGCACCACACGCAAATCGGCGCCGTGGTTGAGCAAATGGGTGGCAAAGGCGTGGCGCAGTGTGTGTGGCGACAGCGGCGCGGTGATGCCGGCCTGCAGCGCGTAGCGCTTGACCAGCGTCCAAAACATGACGCGGCTCATGGCCTCGCCAGCGCGTGAGCCTCGGGCGGTGACAAACAGGTCTTCGCTGGCCTGGCCGGCCAGCAGCTCGGGCCGGCCTTGTTGCAGCCAGCGCTGCAGCCATCGGCTGGCCTCTTCACCAAAGGGCACCAAGCGTTCTTTGTCGCCTTTGCCGCTGGCGCGCAGCACGCCTTCGCCCAGCGAGACGTGCCAGGTTTTTAAACCCACCAGCTCGCTCACCCGCAGACCGCTGGCGTACATCAGCTCCAGCATGGTGCGGTCGCGCAGCCCCAGTGGTGTGCCCACATCGGGCGCTTGCAGCAGCGCCTCCACCTGGGCTTCGCTCAGAGTCTTGGGCACCCGCAGCGGGGTCTTGGCCGCGCCAAACCGCAGGGTGGGATCGGCGCTGATGTGGCGCTCGCGCAGCGCCCAACGAAAAAAACGCCGAAACACTGTGAGCCGGCGGTTGGCGGTGGTGGCCCGGGTGCTGGCGTGGCGATCGGCAAAATAGCCGTGCAAGTCGGCTTCGCCAGCCTGGGTCAACTCGCGCGAGACGCGACCCAGCCAGGCCCCAAAATGCATCAAATCACGCTGGTAGGCATCAAGCGTGTTGCGCGACAGGCCCTCCTCCAGCCACAAACTGTCGATGAAGGTTTGGATCACAGCCGATGTGCCAGCGGGCACATCGGCATCGGTCACAGGAGGGGGGCGTGGCACTGGTTGGGGTTCAGGCTCAGTCGAGCTTGAGTTTTTGCTGATCAACCACCCGTTTGTACACCTCAAACTCGGCCTGAATCTGGGCGCGGAACTGATCGGGCGTGTTGCCAATGATGATGGACCCCGTGTCCTCGATGCGCTTGCGCACCGCTGGGTCGGTCAGCACTTGCACCGTGGCTTTGGACAGCCGGTCCACCACCTCGTTGGGCAGACCCTTGGGGCCAATGAGGCCGTAATAAGCCATGCGGTTGACCGGCTCCAAGCCCACTTCCTTGAAGGTCGGGATGTCGGGCAACACCGACAAGCGCTGGGGTGCGGCCACCACAATCGCCACCAGACGACCGGAGCGGATATGCGGAAGCGCCGAAGGCAGGTTGTCAAAAATAATCGGCACCTGACCGCCCACGGTGTCGTTCAGGGCCGGACCAGCGCCCCGGTAGGGAATGTGGGTGATGAAGGTGCCGGTCAGACTCTTGAACAATTCGGTCTGCAGATGGCCAATGCCACCCGTGCCCGAGCTGGCGTAGCTGTATTTGCCGGGGTTGCGCTTGAGCTCAGCGACAAAATCCTTGTAGTTTTTGGCGGGAAAGCTGGGGTGCACCGCGATCACATTGGGTGTGGCCGCGATGTTGATGATGGGCGTGAAGTCGGTGATTGTGTTGTATGGAATGCGCGGATTGATGGCCGGGTTGGCGGCGGTGGTCGACACCGTGGCCATGCCAATCACATAACCGTCGGCCGGCGCGCGCGCCAGTTCGGTCGCGCCCACCACACCGCCGCCACCGGCGCGGTTCTCCACCACCACACCCTGGCCCAGGATCTTGCCCAAGGGTTCGGCCACCACACGGGCGATGATGTCGGTGGTGCCACCGGGCGCAAACGGCACGTTGAGGCGAATCACTTTGTTGGGATAAGCCTGTGCCCAAGCGGGAGCCTGGGCCAGCGCGGAGGCGGCACAGGCCAAGGCGATCAGATGGCGGCGTTGCAACATGTCTCGAACTCCTAGTAAATGGGTGATGGCAGACCAATGGCCCGACGCAGCGAATTCTGCCGACAAGACAATGCCCTCGACATCCGCAAGACCACATAAGTACTTACCCGCAAAGCGCTATGCTCTGACGCCGTGAACTACGCCCAACTGCTTTTCCCCGACTTTTCGCTGATTCTGATTGGCTACCTGCTGTGTCGCTTCACCCAGCTCAACCGCAGCGTCTGGGAAAAGATCGACACGCTGGTCTACTTTTTCTTGTTCCCGGTGCTGCTGTTTCATTCGGTGGTCAAAAGCCCGCTGGACCTGATGACGGCGTCCAACCTGATCGGTGCGGCTTGGACACTGGGCCTGGGCGGCATTGCGCTGGCCTACAGCTTGAAGCGCTGGCCGGTACTCGGTAGCCACATCGACCCGCGCCTACACGCCGGCAGTGCGCAGGTGGCGTTTCGCTTCAACTCCTTTATTGCGCTGGCCATGGTCAGCAAGGTGGCCGGCCCGGAGGGCCTGCTGCACATGGCGGTGATCATTGGCGTGTGTGTGCCGCTGTTTAATGTGGCCGCCGTCTGGCCGATGGCGCGCCACGGCCAACACGGGCTGTGGCGCGAGCTCTCGCGCAACCCGTTGATCATTGCCACCGCCAGCGGCCTGCTGGCCAATGTGCTGGGCTTCACCTTGCCCCTGTGGCTCGAACCCACGGTGAGCCGCATTGGCCAGTCGGCACTGGCGCTGGGCCTGATGGCGGCCGGTGCTGGCATGCAGTTCAGCAGCCTCGCGTTGGGCAAGCTGTTGGGCGTGCAGCTGCTGGCCATCAAACACCTGGCGATGCCGCTGATGGCCTTTGGCCTGGCGCAGCTGTTTGGCCTGAGCGCCAGCCAGACCACGGCGCTGCTGGTGTTCTCGGCCGTGCCGACCGCGTCGAGCTGTTATGTGCTGGCCGCACGCATGGGCCACAACGGCCCCTATGTGGCCGGCCTGGTGACCTTGTCGGTCTTGCTGGGGGTGCTGAGCCTGCCGTTTGCGCTGGGTGTGCTGGGCGGGGTGTGAGGCGCGAGCCGCGCAGCGGCGCAGCGTGGGGGCTACAGTTTCAGGCGC
>CAMBOY010000259.1 GCA_945869245.1 Hydrogenophaga intermedia | reverse complement strand
CAAAGATCATGAACTCGGTGTGCGACACCAGTGCGGTGGAGATTTCCACGCCAAACAGCGCACCCACCGCCGGCAAGAACTGGTTGAGGAAAATGGGCAGGATCACGATAAAGGCCGCGCCAAAGAAGCTGCCCATGATCGAGCCCATGCCGCCAATGATCACCATGAACAGCAACTGGAACGAGCGATCAATCGAGAAAGCGGCCGGCTCCCAGGAACTGAGGTGCACAAAGCCCCACAGCCCGCCGGCCACACCGATGATGAAAGACGACACCGCAAACGCGCTGAGCTTGGCGTACATCGGGCGAATCCCGATCACCGATGCGGCCACGTCCATGTCGCGAATGGCCATCCACTCACGGCCAATGGCGGAGCGCACCAAGTTCTTGGCCAGCAGGGCAAACACCACCAGAAAGCCCAGGCAGAACAGATACTTTTCCAGCGGCGTGTTGATGGTCCAGCCCAAGACACTGAGGTTGGACACCGACACCGAGCCCGACGCTGTGTTGCCGGTGAACCAGCCGATGCGCAGGAAAGCCCAGTCGCAGAAGAACTGCGCTGCCAGCGTGGCCACGGCCAGATACAAGCCTTTCACGCGCAAGCTGGGGATGCCGAAGAACATGCCCACCAGCGTGGCAAAAAAGCCGCCCGAGAGCAGCGCCACGATCAGTGGCATACCGTCGATGCGGATGTAGGTGTTGTAGGCCATGTAGGCGCCCACCGCCATGAAGGCGCCAGAACCCAGCGAAATCTGCCCGCAGTACCCCACCAAAATGTTCACGCCAATGGCCGCGAGCGACAAAATCAGGAACGGAATCAGGATGGCGCGGAACATGTACTCATCGGCCAACAAGGGCACCGCCACAAAGGCAAATGCGATGACGGCCAGAATGGCCCAGCGGTCCTGGGCGATCGGGAAGATCTGCTGATCGGCGCGGTATGAGGTCTTGAATTGACCGTTTTCTCTGTAGAACATGTTCTATTCCTTTGTCTCAACCGTTCAGGCAAGAAGTGTCTTGGCAAGCGCTCCCGAGGAACCAGCTTTGCTGGGCCTCCGGGAGCGTCCCCCTCCCGCCGAAGGCGAGAGAGGGGGAAGCCGCGAAGCGGCGCAGGGGGCGTTTCATGGTCACACTCGGTCGATGATTTTTTCGCCGAACAGGCCTTGCGGACGGAACAGCAGGAACACCAGCGCCAGCACATAGGCGAACCAGATCTCGATGCCGCCACCTACATAGGGGCCGAGGTAAACCTCGGAGAGCTTCTCGCCCACGCCGATGATCAGCCCGCCTATGATGGCGCCGGGCACCGAGGTGAGACCGCCCAGAATGATCACCGGCAGAGCGCGCAGGGCCACAGTGGTCAGCGAGAACTGCACGCCGAGCTTGGAGCCCCAGATGATGCCGGCCACCAGCGCGGTGATGCCGGCCACGAACCAGACGATGACCCAGATGCGGTTGAGCGGAATACCGATGGATTGCGCCGCCTGGTGATCATCGGCCACCGCGCGCAAGGCGCGCCCGGTGCCGGTTTTCTGGAAGAACAGCGACAGCACCATCACCAGCAGCGCCGCCACGCAGGCCGCGTAGACATCCTCCAGATTCACCAGCACGCCGCCTTCGAACACCCCTTCAAACAGGAAGACGGGGTCCTTGGGCATGCCGACGTCGATCTGGTAAATGTCCGAGCCAAAAATGGTCTGGCCCAGACCGTCGAGGAAGTAGGTGATGCCCAGCGTGGCCATCAGCAGCGTCACGCCCTCCTGGTTCACCAGATGCCGCAGCACCAGGCGCTCGATCAGCCAAGCCAGCACAAACATACAGGCGGCTGCGATGGCAAATGCGATCAGATTGCCCAGCAGCTTGCTTTCCAGCCCCAGCCACTCGGGGATCCACTGAGAGAAGCGGGCCATGGCCAGGGCGGCAAACAGCACCATGGCGCCCTGGGCGAAGTTGAACACGCCCGAGGCCTTGTAGATCAGCACAAAGCCCAGCGCCACCAGGGAGTACAGCATGCCGGCCATCAGGCCGCCGAGCAGGGTTTCCAGAAAGAATGCCATGTTGCTCCGCTCCTTAGTGTGAGGTGCCCAAGTAGGCACTGATCACTTCTTCGTTGTTGCGCACTTCTTCGGGGGTGCCGTCGCCGATTTTTTTGCCGTAATCGAGCACCACCACCCGGTCGGAAATGTCCATCACCACACCCATGTCGTGCTCAATCAGCACGATGGTGGTGCCGAACTCGTCGTTCACGTCGAGGATGAAGCGGCTCATGTCCTGCTTCTCTTCCACGTTCATGCCCGCCATCGGTTCGTCCAGCAACAGCACCTGCGGCTCCATCGCCAGTGCGCGGCCCAGGTCGACCCGCTTTTGCAGACCGTAGGGCAACTGCCCCACCGGCGTTTTGCGAAAGGCCTGAATCTCCAGGAAGTCGATGATGTGCTCGACAAATTCGCGGTGCTCTTCTTCTTCTTTTTGCGCCGGGCCGATGCGCAGCGCCTGCAAAAACAGATTGCTTTTGATGCGCAGATTGCGCCCGGTCATGATGTTGTCGATCACGCTCATGCCCTTGAACAGCGCCAGGTTCTGGAAGGTGCGGGCGATGCCCATCTCGGCCACCTGCCGGCTGTTCATGTGCTTGAAGGTCTGGCCGCGAAAGCTGATCGATCCCTCCTGCGGCGAATACACGCCGTTGATGCAGTTGAGCATCGAGCTTTTGCCCGCACCGTTGGGACCGATGATGGCCCGCACCTCGTGCTCCTTGACGTTGAAGGAGATGTCGGTCAGCGCCTTGACGCCGCCAAAGCGCAGGCTGATGTTGTTCACGTCCAGAATGACGTCACCGATTTTTTTGCTCATGGGGTGGTGTCCTCGGTGGTGGGTCAGGCGGCGGCTTTGACCGGGGCAAAGGTCTTGGCGTCGCTGATCTGCAGGGTGGCGCTCACGCTGCCGGTGCGGCCGTCTTCGAACTTCACCTGGGTTTCAATGAACTGCTGGGTTTTGCCGCCATACAAAGCGTCGACCAGCACCGCGTATTTGTCGCCAATAAAGCCGCGGCGGACCTTGTTGGTGCGGGTGAGTTCGCCGTCGTCGGCGTCCAGTTCTTTGTGCAGCACCAAGAAGCGGCTGATCTGGCTGCCAGCGAGCAGTTCGTCGCGGCTCAAGTCGGCGTTGACTTTCTCCACACACTCTTTGATCAAGGCATAAACCTCGGGCTTTTGTGCCAGATCGGTGTAGCCGGCATAGGGCAGGTTGCGCCGCTCGGCCCAGTTGCCCACCGCTTCAAAGTCGATGTTGATCATCACGCACACCTTCTCGCGGCCGTCGCCAAAGGCCACCACCTCCTTGATGTGCGAGAAAAACTTGAGTTTGTTCTCCACATACTTGGGCGCGAACATGGCGCCATCAAACGCGCCACCGTGGATGCGCCCCACGTCCTTGACCCGGTCGATGATCTTGAGGTGACCCGACGCGTCGATGAAGCCCGCATCGCTGGTGTGGTACCAGCCGTCTGGGGTCAGCACCTCGGCGGTGGCCTTGGGGTTTTTGTAGTATTCCTTGAGCAGGCCGGGCGACTTCACCAGGATTTCGCCGGTGTCGCTGAGCTTGATCTCCACGCCCTCGCAGGGCACGCCCACGGTGTCGGCGCGGGCCTCGTGGTCGGGCTGCAGACACACAAACACGGCGGTTTCGGTGGAGCCGTAGAGCTGCTTGAGGTTGATGCCAATGCTGCGGTAGAAGCTGAACAGGTCGGGGCCAATCGCCTCGCCGGCGGTGTAGGCCACCCGCACCCGGCTCATGCCCAGATTGTTGCGCAGCGGCCCGTAGACCAGCAGATTGCCCAGGGCGTACTTGAGCTTGTCCATGAAGCCCAGCGCCTTGCCGTCCATCTTGGCCGGGCCGACGCGGCGCGCCACGTCCATGCAGGCGTGGAACAGCTTGCGCTTGATTGGGCTGGCGTCTTCCATGCGGATCATGACGCTGGTCAGCAGGCCCTCAAACACCCGGGGCGGCGCGAAGTAATACGTGGGGCCCACTTCCTTGAGGTCGATGGTGACGGTGGCGCCCGACTCGGGGCAGTTCACCACATAGCCGGCGGCCAGCCACTGGGCGTAGCTGAAGATGTTTTGCCCAATCCAGGCCGGCGGCAGATAGGCCAGCACCTCGTCGTCGGGGGTGAGCTTGTCGAACTTGGCGCCCACATGGGCGCGGTCGAGCAAGGTGCGGTGGGTGTGCACCACGCCTTTGGGGTTGCCGGTGGTGCCGCTGGTGAAAAACATGGCGGCCACGTCGTCGGGTTGCGCCTTGTTGACCTCTTCCTGAAAGAAGCTGGGGTGGTTGCGGGCGAAGGCGGTACCGGCCGCCACCAGTTCTTCCAAGCCCGCCAGCCCTGGCTGGTCGTAATGGCGCAAGCCACGCGGTTCGTCGTAAAAAATGTGGGCCAACTGTGGGCACTGCTCGCGGATTTCGAGCATCTTGTCGACCTG
>CAMBOY010000258.1 GCA_945869245.1 Hydrogenophaga intermedia | reverse complement strand
CACCAGACGCGCGTCGCGCCCGGTGACAAACGACACCGCCAAACCCGACGCCCCGGCTCGGCCGGTGCGGCCAATGCGGTGCACATAATCTTCGGCGTTGAACGGGATGTCGATGTTGAACACCGCCGGCACGTCCTTGATGTCCAAACCGCGCGCGGCCACATCGGTGCACACCAGCAGATCGACCTCGCCTTTTTTGAACGCGTCGAGCGCCTTCAAACGCTCGTCCTGGCTCTTGTCGCCGTGCAGCGCAGTGGTGCGCAAGCCGTCGCGCTCCAACGCGCGCGCCAGCCGGGCGCAGCCGAGCTTACTGTTCACAAACACAAAGGCCTGGGTCACACCACGCTCTTTGACCAAATGGCGCAGAGCAGCGCGCTTGTCGTCTTCATCGACCCGGTAAAACCGCTGCTCCACCGTGGACGCGGTGGCGTTGGAGCGCGCCACCTCAATCGTCACCGGGTCTTGCAAATAGCTGTTGGCCAAGCGCTTGATTTCGGTCGAGAAAGTGGCCGAAAACAGCAGCGTGGTGCGCTGCTTGGGCAGGTGGCTCAGGATGCGCTGCAGGTCCGGCAAAAAGCCGATGTCGAGCATGCGGTCGGCTTCGTCCAGCACCACGTATTCCACCTGGTTGAGCACGCAGTTCTTGGCCTCGATGTGATCGAGCAAGCGGCCCGGCGTCGCCACCAGCACTTCCACGCCTTTTTTCAGCTCGGCGGTCTGGGGCTTCATGTCCATGCCGCCAAACACCACCGCGCTGCGCAGCTGGGTGTACTTGGCGTACAGCTCAATTTGCTGCGCCACTTGGTCGGCCAGCTCGCGCGTGGGCAAGAGCACCAAGGCGCGCACCGGGTGGCGGGCGGGCGATGTCGAGGCGTTTTCGTGCTTGAGCAAACGCTGCAGCAAAGGCAGCGAGAAGGCGGCGGTTTTGCCGGTACCGGTCTGGGCGGCACCCATCACATCGCGGCCTTGCAGCACCACCGGAATGGCCTGCGCTTGAATGGGGGTCATGCTCTCGTAGCCCATTTCGGCCACGGCGCGCGCCAGCGTTGGCGCGAGGGAGAGTTCGGAAAAAGATAAGGTCATGGGTCTTTCAAATGAACCGCTATTGTCGCATCTGGCGCGGAATTGCCATTTTTCTCACTACACCAGCGCGGCACAAAACAAAAGCCACGGGCTGTCGGGAGCGCCGTGGCTTGTACTCAAGAGCCGACCCAATCAAACGATGGCGGGTTTGCAATCGCTGGTCGGACGACCGTGGAAATCGGTCCAGCAGCGGCGCGTGAAGTCGTAGAGCTTGCATTTGCGCGCGGTCTCAAAATACCAGCGCCACGAAAAGCGCTGGATGATGATGCGCCCGGGCAGCGTGTCTTCCAGCAGCTTTTGCGCGTTTTTGAGCTTGTACAACGGCACGCTCATGTCCACATGGTGCGCTGTGTGCTCCATGATGTGGTGCATCAGCGCACCGATCTTGAACGGAAAGGTCATGTGCACCGTGGTCGACACAAAGGGCGCGGCCTTGGCCCATAGCGCCTTGTCGTCGTGCCACTGCACCGCCGTGTGGGTGTGGTGCACATACACCACAAAGCCGATCATGGCGTTCCAGAACAGGAAGGGCAGCACAAAACCATAGCCCACCAGCGCCCAGGCCGACTGCTCGGTGGCGTAGGCCGCACCAATCAGCGCGGCAATCCAGGCCGCTGCCACGGCGGTGACAAACACCCCGTCCCAGGTGAATTCGGCGCGCTTGGTGCCCATGTAGCTCTTGCGCGGAAAGTACATGCGGTTCCACCACATTTCCACCAAATAGTAGAGCGCCGGGCCCCAGCCACTGCGGTAAATGCGCTCCATGAAGCGGCGCCCAGGCGACAGGGCTTCAAACTCGTCTTTGGTCAACGGCGCCCAGACAAAGTCCACGCCCTTGAGGTTGGTGTAGCCGTGGTGCACCACGTTGTGGCCCACTTCCCACAGGCTGTAAGGCGTGAGCGAAGGCATCATGGCGATGCGACCAAGAATTTTGTTCAAGCCACGGTGTGGGGTGTAACTCTGGTGGCAAGCGTCGTGGCCAATGATGAACAGGCGTCCGATCACAAAACCCGCCGCCACGCCACACAACAGCTTGGCCCACCAAGCCTGCAGGGCCACGGTGCCCACAACCAAAGCCACAAAGACCAGCCAGTCAAAGGCCAACAAACCGATGCTCAGCGCGGTGCGGCGTTCGGCGATGGGGGTGAGCCAACCGCGGATCACCTTGCGGTGCGGCAGGGCCGCGTGCTCGGGAATCGGCTCAGGCTGTACAAACCGGGGGGGATTTTGGGTCATGACGATCCAGACAATCAGCAAACTCACAGTGCGCCCGCCATCTGCGGACACGCGAAAGCCGATGGTAGCCACCGGCAACTGACACCGCCTTGACGCAGGTCAAGTGGCAAATCCCCTGAATTTTCCCAGAAATCAGGTTTTTGGGAGGGTTACCCCCACCTGGCCCTGGTATTTGCCGCCACGGTCTTTGTAGCTGGTCTCGCACACCTCGTCGCTCTCAAAGAACAGCACCTGGGCGCAGCCCTCACCGGCGTAAATCTTGGCCGGCAGGGGCGTGGTGTTGCTGAATTCCAGGGTCACATAGCCTTCCCACTCGGGCTCAAACGGTGTCACGTTAACGATGATGCCGCAGCGGGCATAGGTGCTTTTGCCCAAACAAATGGTCAGCACATTGCGCGGAATACGGAAGTATTCCACCGTGCGGGCCAAAGCAAAGCTGTTGGGCGGAATCACGCACACATCTTTGTTGATATCCACAAAGCTGTTTTCGTCAAAGTTTTTCGGGTCCACCACCGTGCTGTGGATATTGGTGAACACCTTGAATTCCGGTGCGCAGCGGATGTCATACCCATAACTGCTGGTGCCGTAACTCACGATCTTCTGGCCAGCCGCGTTTTGGCGAATCTGCCCGGGCTCGAACGGCTCAATCATGCCGTGCTGCTCGGCCATGCGCCGGATCCATTTGTCGCTCTTGATGCTCATGCGGGTGCTCCGAATAGTCGCTCGATTGTAGGCAGGCCACCGCCGCTGAAAGGCCCTGCCGTCTTTCTGGTTTTCAGGAATTACTGAAAATTCAACAATTACGAAAGGTTCAGCATGTCATTCACCGCCCCCCTGTCCTCCCTCAGCCGCGAATTCATCAACCACTTTGGCGAGATGGGCAGCCGCTGGGGCATCAACCGCACCGTGGGCCAGATCTATGCCTTGCTGTTTGTGGCACAGGCGCCGCTCAACGCCGACGACATCGGCGAGGCGCTGGGCTTTTCGCGCTCGAACGTGTCGATGGGCCTCAAGGAGCTGCAAGCCTGGCGTCTGGTTCGCCTGCGCCATCTGCCTGGCGACCGGCGCGAATACTTCGACGCGCCGGAAGACGTGTGGGAAATCTTTCGGGTGCTGGCCACCGAGCGGCGCCGGCGCGAGATTGAGCCCACGCTGTCCATGCTGCGCAGCGCGCTGCTGGTGACACCCGACAACGAGGCCGAACGACACGCACAAACCCGCATGCGCGAGATGCACGATCTGATCGAGCGCCTGATGTCGTGGTTCGACGAAATTCAAAAGCTGCAGCCCGAAACGGCGATTCGCTTGATGGACCTGGGCTCCAAAGTGACCAAGGTGCTGGAGATGAAAGACGCCCTGACGGGTCGCAGCCGCGCCCGCAAAACGCCTGAGACACGCGCCGACGGCACGTCCAACTGACCACCCGATCAACCCCAAGGCACCGCCATGGACCTCGACACCCTGCTGCTTTCGCGCATTCAGTTCGCTGCCAACATCAGCTTTCACATCTTGTTTCCGACCATCACCATTGCGCTGTGCTGGTTCCTGCTGTTTTTCCGCATCCGCTTTATACAGACCCGCGATGTGGCTTGGGAAGAGGCCTACTACTTCTGGACCAAGGTGTTTGCGCTGACCTTTGCGCTGGGCGTGGTCTCGGGCATTGTCATGAGCTTCCAGTTCGGCACCAACTGGCCCGGCTTCATGGAAAAAGCTGGCAACATCGCCGGCCCGCTGCTCGGCTACGAGGTGCTGACCGCCTTCTTTTTGGAGGCCAGCTTTCTGGGCATCATGCTGTTTGGCCGGGGCCGCGTGAGCGAACGGGTCCACCTGACGGCCACGTTTTTGGTGGCACTGGGCACCACCATGTCGGCGTTCTGGATCTTGAGCCTGAACTCGTGGATGCACACACCCGCCGGCTTCGAGATCGTCAACGGCGAATTCATGCCCACCGACTGGATGGCGATTGTCTTCAATCCATCCTTCCCCTACCGATTGGCGCACAAGCTGCTGGCCTCGGGCCTGACCGCATCGTTCCTGATCGCTGGCCTGTGCGCCTGGCAGCTGATCAAGGGCAGCGCCACCCGAGGCACCCACAAAGCGCTGCGCAGTGCGGTCTTTGCCGCCGCCCTCATTGCGCCCGTGCAGGTGTTCGTGGGCGACCT
>CAMBOY010000257.1 GCA_945869245.1 Hydrogenophaga intermedia | reverse complement strand
CAGCCGCAAATCGGCTGGCTTGTCGATGGAGGGAAGCAAGGTGGTCATGGCGTTGGGTCCAATCGGGCGGTGGTCCGCATCAGTGCTGGCGCTGCCCCACCCAGTCGCACAAGGCGCGCAGGCGGTGGGTGTGGCTCAAGCCACTGTTGTCCAGCGCCTGGTGGGCGGCGTCGAGCAAGCGGTGGGCGTAAGCGCGCGCGGCGTCCAGCCCCATCAGCGCCACATAGGTGGGTTTGTCGGCCGCCGCGTCTTTGCCGGCAGTTTTACCCAGGGTGGCCGAATCGGCCGTCACATCGAGCACATCGTCAATGACCTGAAACGCCAAACCCATGTGGGCACCGTAGCGGCTCAAAGCGTCCAGCGCTGCGGTGGGTGCGGCCGCAGTGGCAGCCCCCATGGCCACGCTGGCGCGCAGCAAGGCGCCAGTTTTGAGGCGGTGCATGGCTTCGAGCGCGGTTTGGTCCAGTGCCACGCCCACGCTGGCCAAATCGACCGCCTGGCCGCCGGCCATGCCCATGGCGCCGGCAGCCTGCGCCAGTTGGCGACACCATTGCGCGGCCAGCGCGTCGGGTACCTCGCCGGTATCGGGCGCCAACAGTTCAAAGGCCAAGGCTTGTAGCGCGTCGCCCACCAGCAAGGCCTGGGCTTCGCCAAAAGCCACATGCACTGTCGGTTTGCCACGCCGCAGCACATCGTTGTCCATGCAGGGCATGTCGTCGTGCACGAGGGAGTACGCGTGGATCAGTTCGATCGCGCAGCCGGCGCGCAACGCCAGCACGGCCGAGCCACCCACCGCTTCGGCCGCCGCCAGCGCCAGCAAAGGGCGCAGACGTTTGCCGCCATCGAGCACCGCGTAGCGCATGGCCTGGCCCAAACCGGCTGGCGCATCGGCCGACACCCAAGCGTTCAGCGCGGTTTCGACCTCCGTCTGGCGCACATGGCGCCACTGGGAAAAGTCGGCGCTCATGCGCCATCCCACGGCTTGAGGGTCTCACCGTCGAGCACCTTGATCTGCTGCTCCACCGCCTGCAACTGCTCGCGGCAGTAGCCCAACAAAGCGGTGGCGCGCTGGTATTGACCCAGCAGTTGGTCCAAGGGCAGCTGACCACCTTCAATGCGCGCCATCAGGGTTTCGAGTTCCTGCAGAGCTTCTTCGTAACTGGCGGCTACAAGCTGGGAGGAAGCGGATTTGCGGGCGCTGCGGGCGGTGGTGTCGGATGCGGTCATGAGCGCGATTTTAGTGGCCGCCTCAACCGCACACCGCAGGCCATAACCCAGCCCGGCCAAGGGCTGTACCCCCGGGGTAGAATCCCCCCTCTTTTTTCTTCACGACGGGCACTCGGTGCCCGGAGGGACGCAGCACTTCACCCTTCCCGCGCTCAATCGATGTGTTCGTAACAGCGCTTTTCCCTGCCCCTTCATAGGGGGAGTCTTTAGGTCACGACACCATGTCTGATTTGAGTCTTCAGCTTCAGCAGGCCACAAGCCAACTGCCCGTTTCCAGCTATTTCAGCGAGGCGTTGTTCCAGCGGGAACGCGAAACCATCTTCCAGCGCGGGCCCCGCTATGTGGGGCATGTGAACGCGGTACCCAACCCCGGCGACTATTTCGCCCTGCCGCAAGAGGGCCAGGGGCGGGCTTTGGTGCGCACCGCCCAGGGGGTGGAGCTGGTGTCCAACGTGTGCCGCCACCGCCAAGCGGTGATGCTCAAGGGCCGCGGCAATTTGCAAGACAACGCCAAAGGCCACGCTGGTGGCCAGATCGTCTGCCCGCTGCACCGCTGGACCTACAGCGGCGGCCAAGGCGCCAACGACCGCCTGGGCCAGTTGCTGGGCGCACCGCACTTCAGCCACGACCCGTGCGCCGACCTGCAGCGCTACCCGCTGCGCGAATGGAACGGTCTGCTGTTTGAAGACAACGGCCGCGACATCGCAGCCGACCTCGCCGATATGGGCCCGCTGCACGACTTGAGCTTCGACGGCATGGCGCTGGGCCATGTGGAGCTGCACACCTGCAACTACAACTGGAAGACCTTCATCGAGGTCTATCTGGAGGACTACCACGTCGAGCCCTTCCACCCGGGTCTGGGCAGTTTTGTGACCTGCCAAGACCTGCGCTGGGAGTTCAAGCCCGAGTACTCGGTGCAAACGGTGGGCGCCCACAACCTGTCAGCGCAGTCGGGCAGTCCGGTATACCAGCACTGGCACGAACAGCTCATGCGGTACCGCAACGGCGAGCCACCGCAGCATGGCGCCATTTGGCTCACCTACTACCCGCACATCATGGTGGAGTGGTATCCCCATGTGCTGACGGTGTCCACCCTGCACCCGATCGGCGTGGACAAGACGCTCAATCTGGTGGAGTTCTACTACCCCGAGGACATCGTCGCTTTTGAGCCAGAGTTCATGCAAGCGCAGCGCGCTGCCTACATGGAAACCTGCATCGAGGACGACGAGATCGCCGAGCGCATGGACGAAGGCCGCAAGGCCTTGCTGCAGCGCGGCGACAACCAGGTGGGTCCCTACCAAAGCCCGATGGAAGACGGCATGCAGCACTTCCACGAGTGGTACCGCGCCCGTATGGCGGATCACCTGCCGCTGGTCGAAGCCGGCTGACAGCCCCGATGCATCCACCGCGCTCCGGCCAAGCCCTGTGGATGCTGCTGTCGTCCTTGGTGTTCGCCATCATGGGCGTGTGTATCAAGTTCGCGTCGGCGTATTTCAACCCGCTGGAAATTGTGTTTTACCGTGGGGTGGTTGGCGTGGTGGCCTTGTATGGCGCCACGCGCTTCACCGGTGTGACGCTGCGCACCACCGTGCCCAGCATGCACCTGTGGCGCTGCGCGGTGGGCGTGGTGTCGCTGGTGGGCTGGTTTTACGCCATTTCGGTGCTGCCACTGGCCACCGGCATGACGCTCAATTACATGAGCAGCGTGTGGATCGCGGTGTTTTTGATTGGCGGCGCGCTGCTGACCCAGGCCAGCGGCCAGCCGCTGTTGCGCCAGGGCCCTTTGTTTGTGGCGGTGTTGTGCGGCTTTGCCGGCGTGGCCATGATGCTGCGCCCCACCCTGCAGCCAGGCCAAGAATGGGGCGCCATGGCCGGGCTCGCCTCGGGCATCTTTGCCGCCATGGCGTATTTGCAGGTGAGCGCGCTGGCGCGCGCGGGTGAGCCCGAGAGCCGCACCGTGTTTTACTTTTCGCTGGCTGCATTGGTGGTGGGCGGCTTGGGCATGCTCATCTTGGGGCCGAGCCCCTGGAACTGGGACGGCGCCGTGTGGCTGCTGCCCATAGGCGTGTTGGCGCTGTTTGGGCAGCTGTTCATGACCCGCGCCTACGCCAGCGGCGCCACCCTGGTGGTAGCCAATTTGCAATACATGGGCATTGTGTTTGCCGGCCTGTTCAGCCTATTGGTGTTTGATGACCAGCTGCCGCTGCTGGGATGGCTGGGCATGGCGCTCATCATCGCCAGCGGCATCGCCGCCACCGCGCTGCGCAGTCGCGCCCTGCCGCGCACCCCCGCCGAAGACCACAGCGCCTAAGGAGACTTGACCGATGTACACCACACTGATCAGTACCGACCAACTCGCGACCCTGCAACGCAGCGGCGCCCCGCTGGCCGTGTTCGACTGCAGCTTTGAGCTGATGAACCCGGCCGCTGGCGCGGCGCAGTTCGCAGACGTCCACATCGCCGGGGCGCGCCACGCCGACCTAGACCGCCACCTGAGCACCCACAGCCCCGAGCGCGCCAGCGGCGGGCGCCACCCGCTGCCCACGCGCGAAGCGTTTGCCGCCTGGATCGGTGCGCAGGGCATCTCACCCCAGACCCAGGTGGTGGTGTACGACCGGCAGAGTGCGAACTACTGCGGCCGGCTGTGGTGGATGCTCAAATGGTGCGGCCACGAAGCGGTGGCTGTGCTCGACGGTGGCCTGGCCGCCTGGCAAGCCGCTGCGGGCCCGGTGGCCAGCGGCGCTGGGCCGCAAGCCCCCGGCGCCACCACACGCTACCCCCTCGGTCCGTCGCTGGCGCCAGTGGTCGACGCCCAGTCCCTGGCCGCGCACCTAGGGAGCGGACAGCACACCGTGGTGGATGCCCGGGCGGCCGCTCGCTCTCGGGGTGAGGTCGACCCACTCGACCCCGTGGCCGGCCCCATCCCGGGCGCGCTGAACCGCCCCTTCACCAGCAACATCGGCGCCGACGGACGCTTCAAACCGGCTGCTGAGTTGCGCGCCGAATTCGACGCCCTACTCGCCGGGCGCAACCCTGCTACCGTGGTGCACCAGTGTGGCAGCGGCGTGAGCGCCATCCCCAATCTGCTGGCGATGGAAATCGCCGGCCTGGGCCGCAGCGCCTTGTTTCCCGGCAGCTGGAGCGAGTGGTGCAACACCCCCGGCCTACCGTGCGAAAAATCTTGAACTTGGTTTAGTGCTGCGCCCACTCGCCCAAAGCGGCGACGATGGCAATGCCTGCAAACAGCCATGCCACTTGCGC
>CAMBOY010000256.1 GCA_945869245.1 Hydrogenophaga intermedia | reverse complement strand
GCACCAGGCGCCCAACGGGTTTCGCTACATCAACGGCACGCCAGCCGACTGCGTGCACATGGCGCTGACTGGTGTGTTGGGCTACAAGCCCGATTTGGTGGTCGCGGGTATCAACAACGGCGCCAATATGGGCGACGACACCATTTACTCCGGTACCGTGGGTGCTGCCATGGAAGGCTATTTGTTTGGCATTCCGGCGATCGCTTTTTCGCAGGTCGACAAGGGCTGGGCCTGTATTGACGACGCGGCGCAGGTGGCGGCGGAGCTGGTGCAGCAGCTCGCTCCGTCGCTCGGTCAGAGCGGGGTCACGGCGCCCTGGTTGCTGAACGTGAATATTCCCAATCGGCCGCGCCACCAGATACAGGGTTTTAAGGTGGCGCGTTTGGGGCGGCGCCACGCCGCCGAACCGGTGATTGCCCAAGAAAATCCTCGGGGTGAGACCATGTACTGGATCGGCGCGGCGGGGCCAGCCATGGACGCGGCCGAGGGCACCGATTTTCACGCCACGGCCCAGGGGCATGTGTCGATCACGCCCCTGCAGGTCGACCTGACCGACCACCAGCGTTTGCCGTATTGGGGGCCGCTGGCGGCCCAGCTGAGCCGGCAGGCACCAGCCCCGTCCGAGGGCCGTTTGTGAGTGCTGATCGCGCTCCTGGCCCGCCCAAGGGCCGCCCGTCCTTCCCGGCCCGCCTCACGCCAGGTCGCGAGCCCGCGGTGCGCGCCGCCTCTGCGGTGGCACGCCCCCCTGTGTCGCCCCCCAGTGCCCGGCACAGTTCGAACGACGCCGCGCGCTGGGCCATGGTGCGCCGCTTGCAGGCCCAGGGCTTGACCCACCCCAGCGTGGTGCAAGCGATGGCGGCTGTGGAGCGCCACCGCTTTGTCGACGCAGGCCTGGCTTACCAGGCGTATGAAGACACCAGTTTGCCGATTGGTTTGGGGCAAACCATCTCCAAGCCCAGTGTGGTGGCCCGCATGTTGGAGTTGCTGTGCGCCGGCCAGACCCTGCCGCTGGGGCGGGTGCTGGAGGTGGGCACGGGCTGTGGCTACCAAGCCGCCGTGCTCAGCGCGCTGGCCAGCGAGGTGTATTCCATGGAGCGGTTGCGCGGTTTGCACGACAAGGCGCGCCAGAATTTGCGGTTTTTTCGCTTGCCCAATGTGCATCTCTTGCTGGGCGATGGCTCGCAAGGATATGCCCAGGGGGCTCCCTACGCGGGCATTGTGGCCGCCGCCGGTGGCGAGGCCATTGCGCAGGCGTGGCTAGACCAGCTGCAGGTGGGCGGGCGCTTGGTGGCCCCGGTGCAAACCGACAACACCCAACAGCATTTGGTGGTCGTCGAGCGCACCCCGCAGGGTTACGTGAGCCAAACACACGAAGCGGTGCTGTTCGTCCCTCTAAAATCGGGGGTGGTTTGAACCTTGGGGTGACATCCCGGGTCGGACAGTGGCGATTCTTACTTCATTTCAGGCAGGCAGACGATGGCAGCGATTTTTCCGATTCTTGTGACAGGTCCGTGGCGACGGTGGGTGCTGACGGCCGCCGCGATGGCGGTGTTGTCGGCGTGTGCCTCTAAGCCCGCGCCGCGTGCGCCGGTGGTGGACCGTTCCGCGCAGCCCCGCGCGGCGGTGAATGCCCCAGCGGTGGCGCCACCCGGCGCGGAGAACGCCGGCAAGCCGGGTTATCACACCGTCAAAGCCGGCGAAACGCTCACCCGCATCGCCATCCAATATGGACAAGACCGACGCAACATCCAGGCGTGGAACCAGCTGAGCAACCCCGATCTCATTGAGGTGGGGCAGGTGCTGCGCGTGGTTCCGCCGCAGGCGACGGTGGTGCAAGGGGAGGTCGCCTCGGCGCCGGTGGTGTCGCAGGCGCCTGCGGCGCGTCCCTTGCCGCCCGCTGGCGCAGCGCAGCCAGCGCCCACTCCCGCTGCTGCACCCAGTGCGCCGAGCGCTGGCGCCGCCGCAGGGGCTGGTACCGGCCTGGCCGGCCTGTCCCTGGTGTGGCCGGTGCAGGGCGATGTGCTGACCCGCTTTGACGAAAAAACCAGCCGTGGCATTGCCATTGGTGGGCGTTTGGGTGACCCGGTGGTGGCCGCTGCCGATGGCGTGGTGGCGATCGCTGGCTCTCCCATTCGCGGGCTGGGCAATCTGGTGATCATCCAGCACGCCGGTGGTGTGATCACCGCGTACGCCCACAACCAGACTTTGTTGGTCAAAGAAGACCAGCAGGTCCGCCAGGGGCAGCGCATCGCCGAGATGGGCAGCAGCGACAGCGATCGCGTGAAGCTGCACTTTGAGGTGCGCCACCAGGGCAAGCCGGTCGATCCGCTGGCCCATCTGCCCAGACGCTGAGGCCGCGCGTGACCTGGCCAGTCCTGGTGTTTGACATCGAGTCCATACCGGACGTGGCTGGCCTGCGGGCTCTGGGCGATTACCCCAGCGAATGGAGCGACACCCAGGTGTATGAAGCCTGGGTGCAGGCCCGCAAGGCCGAGGGCAAAAGCGACTTCGCGCCGCTCTATCTGCAGCGCATCCTGGTGCTCAGTGTGGTGTTTCGTGGCGCCGATGGGTTGAAGGTGCATTCCTTCGTCGACCGCGACGACCACAGCGAAGGCAAGATCATCCAGGACTTCTTTCGCCGCATTGAAAAGTACGAACCGCAGTTGGTGAGCTGGAACGGGGGTGGGTTCGATTTGCCAGTGCTCCACTACCGCGGTCTGCGCCACGGCGTGGAGGCCAGCAAGTACTGGGACATGGGCGACGACAACCGCGAATACAAGTGGAACAACTACATCAGCCGCTACCACATGCGCCATCTGGACCTGATGGACTTGCTGGCGATGTACACACCCAAGAACAACGCGCCGCTCGACGCCTTGGCCAAGTTGTGTGGCTTTCCTGGCAAGCTGGGTGTCGACGGCTCGCAGGTGTACGCGCTCTACCAGCAGGGGCGCCTGGAAGACATCCGCCGCTATTGCGAAACCGATGTCATGAACACCTACCTCATGTATTGCCGCTTCCAGAAAATGCGCGGCGGCTTGTTGCCCGACGAATACGAGCAAGAAATGCAGTTGGTGCGCCAGACCGTGGCGCAATGGTCTCAAGCCCCTGATGAGCCGCATTGGGCCGAATACCTAGCAGCATGGCACCAAGGCTAGGCTAGGCGGGCACTGAGGCCGGGCTGTGCTGCAAGGGCAGGGTCAGGGTGAACACCGTGCCGCCGCCTTTGCGGTTGTGGGCCGCCACCCGTCCGCCGTGCCGCTCGGCAATGGTTTTGACCAAGTACAGCCCCAAGCCGGTGCCGGGTTTGTCGACCGACTGGTGGCCCCGGTGAAAGCGCTTGAACAGATTGGCTTGCTCGTCGGCGGGAATACCCGGTCCGCGGTCGGCCACCTCGACCCAGCATTCGCTGTGGTTGGCTCCGGTGGAGATTTCGATCGGTGCCTGTGCCCCCGCATGGCGCCAGGCGTTGACCATCAGGTTGTAGACCGCCACCTTGACCAGTTCGCCGTCGCAGCACAGGGCAATGGGCGTGCCGTTGCGCCAAGCCAAGGTGGGCAGCGCTGGTTCTGGTAAATCCGCCGCCGCCGATTTGCACAAGGCGCGCAGATCGTGATCAGCATATTGCAGCGTGTGACTGTCTTGTAGCAGGCGTTCGTTGCTCAGGAACTGCTCCATCAACTCTTGGATGCGGCCACTGGCGCGCTGGATTTTGTGTACCCGATTGCGTGCCTGGTCTCCCAAGCTGTGATCGCGCGCCATGTTGTCGGTGCTCGCTGAGATGATGGCCATGGGGTTGCGCAGTTCGTGCGACACCAGAGTCAAAAAATCGCGTTGCTCGACCCGTAGTTTGGCCTCGGCCTCTAGGCGAGAACGCGCGCTTTGGGCCTCTTCTTTGAGGCGGCTGTAGGCGGTGAAAATCCCCACACTCATGACCAACATGTGGACAAAGGTGCCGGCTTGGTAAAGGTGCTCGATCCACACGTGGTAGTCGAGCCACTGCAGGTTGCGCAGCACCCGGGCCAGCAAGCCCACGGTGTACAAACCAAAGGCCAGCACAAACAGCCGAGCCGCCGCATGGCCGCGGATCGCTTGTGCTGTGGCCAAGCCCATGCTGAGCAGCAGCAACACCACCAAGTAGCCCATTACCACGGGCATCACTTCCACATACCAGCCCGCGACCGAGCCTGTTACACCCAGCACGGTGACTGCGCCGCTGAGCCCGATTAAGAGTCGGCTGGCGCGCGGCCATCGGGTGTGCATGTCCAACATCAGCACCGCAAACCAGGTGCCCAAGAGCAACGGCACGGACACCGCGACACCCAGCACGCTGTCCCAGAAGCTGTTGGGCCAATGGGGCCAGAGCGTGCGTGGCCAGGCGCTGGCCAGCAGCGCGGCCACCAAGTTGGCGGCGATGTAGAGGGTGTAGGCCAAGTGCATGCGGTCTCTGGTCCACGCCGAAAACGCCGCATACAGCACGATCAGCACCAGGTAACCACCGTACCCAGCGCCCA
>CAMBOY010000255.1 GCA_945869245.1 Hydrogenophaga intermedia | reverse complement strand
GCCCGCGCGCTGCAGCAGCGCGCCAGGGCCGTCGGCCTGGCGCAGCATGGCCAGCAGCACATGGGCCGGCTCGATGTAGGCGTGGTCGGCGCCCAAGGCCAGGGTCTGGGCGTCGCTCAAGGCCTCTTGGAACTTGGTGGTGAATTTCTCGATGCGCATGCTGTGTTCTCCAATTCGCCGCCAGCGGCGAGCTCTATAACGACCCATATGCAGGCCAAGCGGCATTTTTCAAGACACCGACTGGTGGCCAGCGGCTATGCTTGGCGCCATGACCGACGCCATCCGACCCACCGTTCTGATCGATCTGGCCCTGCAGGGTGGGGGCTCACACGGCGCATTCACCTGGGGGGTGCTGGACCGCCTGCTCGACGAGCCCTGGCTCGAGATTGCGGGGGTCAGCGGCACCAGCGCGGGCGCCATGAATGCGGTGGCCCTGGCCGACGGCCTGATGGCGGGCGGGCGCAGCGGCGCCCAAGCGGCGTTGCGGCGCTTTTGGCAGGCCGTGGGCCGCCTGGGCGACAGCCTGACCCCACCCGCCTGGCTCAGCGCCTGGCTAGGCCCGTGGACGCCGACCAACGCCTCAGCCACTTGGTCGCCCTACCAGAGCAACCCCCTCAATATCAACCCGCTGCGCCAGGTGCTGCTCGACACCATCGATTTTGCGCGCGTGCGCCGCTGCCACAAAACGCGCCTCTACATCGCCGCCACCGAGGTCGCCACCGGCGAGCTGCACCTGTTCAACCGCGAACAACTCACCGTCGACCACGCCCTGGCCTCGGCCTGCCTGCCGCAGTTGTTTCAAGCGGTACGCATCGACGGGCACAGCTACTGGGACGGCGGCTACGCCGGCAACCCCTCGCTCATGCCGCTGATCACCGAGACACCGGCCGACGATTTGCTGCTGGTGCAGATCAACCCCTCGCGGCGCGACAGCACCCCCACCCGCGCCGCCGACATCCAAGACCGCGCCAACGAAATCACCTTCAACGCCAGCCTGCTCAAAGAGCTGCGCTCGCTGGCCTGGATCCGCCGCCTGATGGAAGAAGAACGCACGCGCGGCGGTTGCGCCGTGCTGAGCACCGGCTTCGAACGCGTCGCGCGCTTGCGCCTACACCGCATCGACGCCACCGCCGATCTGGCGCCCCTGGGCGCGGCGAGCAAGCTGCGCAGCCACAGCGCTTTTTTGCGGGAATTGCACACCTTGGGTCGGGGCGCCGCCGAACGCTGGTTGGCCGCACATGCGGCGGGCCTTGGTGTGCACAGCACCGCCGACTGGCCGCCGGTGTGAGGCCCTGCGCCGCTTAAGCTGGTCGCCAGTAGGCGTAGGTCCAGGCTGTCTCAAATCCAAGCCGGCGGTAGAGCGACTGGGCGCCGGTGTTGCCGGCATCGACCTGCAAAAACACCCGCACCACCCCCGCTGCCTGCGCCTGCTGCGCCATGCGCCGCACCAGCGCCGCCGCCAGTCCCCGACCGCGCCAAGCGCCAAGGGTGCGCATGCCGTGCACACCAGCCCAGCCCTGCGACAGCGACACAGCGCCACAAGCCACCACCACCCCGTCCACCACTGCGCTGGCAAATTGGCTATCCGGCGCACGCGCCAGCGCCTGGGCGCGGTGCGCACCGTCCACCGGGTCGAAGTCGGCCCCTAGAAACAGCGCGGTCCATGCGGCACTGGCCTGCGGCACCAACGCCACCGCCACACCGTCTGGCAACCGCAAGCCATCGGTGGCGGCGAGCAGGCGGGCCACCGGCGCCACCTGGGTCCAGGTCGGCTGGGTGCGCACAAAACCGCGCCGCAGCAAATTGTGGTGCAAGGCGTCAAACGCTGCGCCATCGGGCAAGCGCCACTGTGGGGTGGCTCCTTGCGCCGCGTAGAGTGCCAGCACCTCGGGTACCCGCGCCAAATCGGGCGGCCCGTGGTGCAGCGGCACGGCCGAGCGCGCGCGCCCCACGGTGCCCGGGTCCACCGGCACCAACCAGCCCGGCAGCTCCAACACCTGTTGCGGCGACACCGCTTGCACCGTGGCGCGCTCCAACGCCTCGATGGCACCGGCCGACAAGGCCGGACAAAGGCCGGGCGCGCCGGGCATGGCGGCGAATGGGCAACCAGACTGCGCTGCTGCTGTCATGATGCTGTGGACAATCGACACCGAGGGGCCATGTGGGCGCGCCCTGTGGTCGGTATAGGGAAAGGATGAACGATGGACGCTGCGGTGGTCTCGCTCGGGGGTATTGTGATCGCCCTGGGCCTGCTCATGGCCTTGACCTACCGGGGTTGGAGCCTGATCTGGCTCGCGCCGGCGCTGGCCGCGCTGGCGGTGGGCTGGTCGGTCGACACGCGCCTGCTGGCCCATGTGACCCAAGTCTACATGCCGGCATTGGGCGGATTTGTGGTGTCGTTTTTTCCGCTCTTTGTGCTGGGTGCGCTGTTTGGTCAGCTGATGCAGCGCAGCGGTGCGGCCGACGCAGTGGCACAAGGCTTGTCGCGCCACCTGGGCCCCAACTGGGCGGTGCTGGCGGTGGTGTTGGCCTGTGCGCTGCTGACCGCTGGCGGCGTGTCGCTGTTTGTGGTGGCCTTTGCCTGCTACCCCATGGCGCTGGCCTTGTTTCGCCAGGCCCAGATTCCCCGGCGGCTGATCCCGGGTGCCATTGCCCTGGGCGCCTTCACCTTCACCATGACCGCCTTGCCGGGCACACCGTCGATTCAGAACGCGATTCCTATGGCCTATTTCGGCAGCACCTTGTTTGCTGCGCCAGGCCTGGGCCTGCTGGCCAGCGCGGTCATGCTGGGCGCAGGCCTGTGGTGGATGGCCTACCGGGTGCGCCAAGCACAAGCGGCGGGAGAACACTTTGTGGCGCGCGCCGACGACCCCGAGCCAGACACCACGCGGCGCCTGCCGTCGATCGCCATGGCGCTGCTGCCAGCGCTCACGGTGGTGGTGAGCAACGGCTGGTTGTCGCGCGATGTGGTGCCGCACTGGGACGGCGCCTATCTGGCCTTGCCGCAGTTTGGCGCCACCACACTCGCGGCGCTGCAGGGCATGTGGTCGCTGATCCTGGCCTTGTTGCTCGGTCTGCTGGTGCAAGCGCTGCAGCTGTGGCGCACGCCATCGGTGCTGGTGCAAGGCTTGAACACCGGCGCCCGCGAGGCGGTACTGCCCTTGCTCAACACCGCATCGCTGGTGGGCTTTGGCGCGGTGGTAGCCACCCTGCCCGGGTTTGCCTGGCTGCGCGACATGGCGCAACAGCTGTCGGGCGACGATCCGCTGCTGAGCATCGCCATCGCAGTCAATGTGCTGGCCGGCATCACCGGATCGGCCTCGGGCGGCATGAGCATTGCCCTACAAACCATGGGGGCCCAGTGGCTGCAACAAGCCCAGGCCGCTGGTATCAGCCCCGACTTGCTGCACCGGGTGACGGTGATCGCCACCGGCGGGCTCGACGCCCTGCCACACAACGGCGCAGTGGTCACCCTGCTGGGCATTTGTGGTGTGACCCACCGCGAGTCCTATCTGGACATTCTGGTGGTGGCGGTGCTAGCCCCACTGCTGGCCCTGGCGCTGGTCATCGCCCTGGGTGGGCGTTTCGGCGCCTTCTAAGTGGTGTGGCCCCTTCAGGCGTTGGGCCGGCTGATGCCCCAACGGGCCAGCGCGGCGTCGTCGCTCACCCGGGCGTCGACCCAGCGCGCGCCCTGGGGCGTTTGCTCTTTTTTCCAGAATGGCGCCTGGGTTTTGAGGTAGTCCATCAAAAACTCGCAGGCCAAAAAGCTCTGCCCCCGGTGGGCCGAGCTGACCGCCACCAACACAATCTGGTCCATCGGTTGCAACAGCCCCACGCGGTGAATGACCCGCGCACCCAAGATATCGAAGCGCTGGTGCGCTGCGTCGATCATGGCCTCGATGGCTTTTTCGGTCATGCCGGGGTAGTGCTCCAGCTCCATGCTGGCCACCGCATCGCCCTCGTTGCGGTCGCGCACCGTGCCCAAAAAACTGCACACAGCGCCCACGCCGGGCTGGCCGGCGCGCAAAGCGGCCAGCTCAGCGCTGAGGTCAAAGTCCTCGGTTTGGATGGACACGCGGGGGCGGTGGGCGTCTGTCATGGCGGCGGGTGTGAAATCGAGTCGACGCCCATTGTGGCACCGCCGGGCCTACAATCTTCGCCATGCTCGCATCATCCCTGTCTTGTTTGTACACGGCCAGCCGCGCCCCCAGCGCTGTTGTGCGGTGCTGCGCGAGCAAAGCCAAAAAACCCAGGCTCATCTGACCGGAGCCCAGGTTCCGTCGTCGGATGAGCGACGGAACAGGCAAAAAAGGCCCGGTCTTTTTTCATGTCCTTGCGTTCGTGCGATCGGCGGTTGTCCATCGGTCGCAGCTGCAAGGAAATTCCCATGTCATTGATCTCTGCCTCCCAGACACGCTCGCTCGCAGGCGTCTGGGTTCCCATCGTCACGCCGTTTCTGGAACAAGCCGAGCGGCCTGTTGACCACGCCGCGCTGGGGCTACTGGCCAAGCACCTTCAGGCGGCGGC